>JAESSM010000100.1 GCA_016764115.1 Bacteroidia bacterium
CTTAATATCATTCATATTATGAGTAAGCACTGCAGCCATATATTCTCCAGGATAATTGGCTTTTAAATAAGCTGTTTGGTAAGCTACAACTGAGTAGGCAGCAGAATGAGAACGGTTAAATCCGTATGCTGCGAATTTTTCCATCATATTGAAAACTTCAATAGCAACCTTTTCATCAACACCTTTTTCCTTTGCTCCAGCAGTAAAGATCACTTTTTGCTGTTCCATCACCTCGGGTTTCTTCTTACCCATTGCCCGTCTTAATACATCCGCAGCACCAAGAGAATATCCGGCCATAATTTGGGCGGCTTGCATAATCTGTTCCTGATAAACCATAATACCATATGTATGCTTCAATAGATCTTTCAGCCACTCATGTGGATATTCCACCTCCTTTCGTCCGTGTTTTCTGTCTATAAATTCAGGAATATAGTCCATTGGTCCAGGACGGTATAAAGCATTCATAGCGATAAGATCCTCAAGATCCGTTGGTTTAAGGTCTTTTAAATACCCTCTCATCCCTTCTGATTCAAATTGGAAAGTTCCAATTGTATCCCCACGCTGATAAAGTTCATAAGTTTTCTTATCATCTAAAGGAATCTTATCAATGTCTATTTCTACCCCACGGTTCCTTTTTACATCTACTACTGCATCCTTTATAATGCTTAATGTTTTTAAGCCCAGGAAATCCATTTTTAGCATTCCAAAATCCTCTACCTCCTTACCCTCATATTGGGTAACAACAAGATCAGCATCTTTTGAGGTACACACCGGAATGTATTCTGTAAGATCACCTGGCGCTATTATAACTCCTGCAGCATGTATACCTGTGTGGCGAGGGGTATTTTCAAGTACTTGGGCAAAATTCAAAGTTCTTTTAACAAGCTCATCAGGACTACCATAGGCCTCGGCCAACTCCTTAACTTCCTTATAAGCTTTCTCTAAATTCATTCCTCCCGGTCCGGCAGGAACTAATTTTGCCAACCTATCTGCTTCAGACAAAGGCAATTTCAAAACACGGGCCACATCTCTAATAGCAGAACGCCCCGCCATTGTTCCATATGTGATTATCTGTGCTACATTGTCTTTTCCATATTTATCTACCACATAATCAATTACTTTTTGGCGGCCTTCATCATCAAAATCTATATCAATATCAGGCATAGAAACCCTTTCAGGATTCAAAAACCGTTCAAAAAGCAAATTGTATTTGATAGGGTCAATATTAGTGATATCAATACTATATGCAACTGCTGATCCAGCAGCAGAACCCCTACCCGGTCCTACCATAACATTCAGTTGTTTTGCCGCAGCGATAAAATCCTGAACTATTAAGAAATAACCTGCAAAACCCATGTCCTTTATGATTCCCAATTCAAGCTCAAGCCGATCAATTATATCTTGTGTTATTTCACCGTACTTGCGTTTGGCACCTTCGAAAGTCAAATGTTTCAAGTAATCATCTTCCGATGCGAATCCTTCAGGAAGTTTAAAGACGGGCATTAGCACATCCCTTTTAAGGTCTGGGGTATCAATCTTACTTACAATTTCGGAAGTATTATCCAGCGCTTCAGGCAAATCACTGAACAACTCTTCCATTTCTTCACGAGTCTTCAAGTAAAATTGGTCACCGTCAAACTTCATCCTTTTTGGATCATCATAATCCTTGCCGGTTTGCAAGCACAAAAGTATATCCTGCGCTTCAGAATCCTTTATATCAAGATAATGAACATCATTTGTTGCAATCAGTTTAACACCATATTTTTTTGACCAACGAACCAGTACTTCATTAACAGTATCTTGATCTTTAATGCCATGTCGCTGAAGTTCCAGGTAATAATCATCTCCAAAAATATCCAGCCATTCTTTAAAAACTTTCTCAGCTTCGTCTTCACCTTTATCAATTATTGTCCTGGGAACCTGGCCTTGCAAACAACAGGTAGTGGCTATTAATCCCTCTTTGTACTTTTTTAGAATTGTTTTGTCAATTCGTGGCTTATAGTAAAATCCATCCTTAAAACCAATTGATGAAAGCTTTGCAAGGTTTTTATAACCAATCTCATTTTTTGCTAATAAAATTTGATGATATCGGGTTTTGTCTTTTTTATCAGTACAATCATTAGGTGCTAAATAGAACTCACAACCAATAATAGGCTTAATCCCATGTTTTTTTGCTTCAGAAGTAAATTTGGGTACCCCGAACATATTACCATGGTCAGTAATAGCAATAGCAGGCATTCCATTATCTTTTACTTTTTTGAACAACGCTCCAATATCGGTAGCACCATCCAACATGGAATAATAAGTATGAACATGTAAATGGGAAAATTCTGGCATGGCTGTAGCTATTAGTGGGTAAAGTTAGCCAAAATTCAAAGTCAAATAGCTACTGTTAATAAGTTGTGGAGAGAAAAAGGAAATTAAGAATTTAGAATGAAAAATGTAGAATTATAAATCTTAATCTCTTTGAGCAAGGAGTAATTTATTAGATAAATACTCTAACAATTAAAGTTTGCAATAATCGTTTTTAATAAATGAATCTCACCATTAGGTTGCTAATAATTATTGGGGTAGTTTCCTTACTTAATTATGCTATTGTAGCAAGACCTATTTCGCTTTCTCCAGTGCTTTCATCAAACTTTAACTATTATCGATATCTACCATTTCCAGGTTGGTCATCTGGTATTTTAATTAATACTGAAAAGTCGAAAAGATGGGTATCATCTTCTGGAGTCATTTTCATTAATAGAGGAAACAGTCTTACACATCACGTTACTTCAAGAACTCAAAAAGCAGCAGCCAGTGGAGGACATTTGCAAGCGTCAAAAACCAATTATTCCGTTAGTCAACTAACGATACCTCTTACTTGCATATACAAATTAAAGAGTTTTAATCCGTACTACATTTATACGAGGATAGGAATTGAATGCGTATTTAATCTTCGAGAAAAGTTTTGGGGAAAGCTATATGCTTCAGATGAAAATTGGAATTTTATTCCAGAACCTATTTACTACTCTAGAAAAACTGATTTTAAAGAAAATAACTTCAAACCTGATTACCTTGGACTAAGTGCAGCCTTTGGCTCCACAGTTTATATTAATAAAAATGTTGGATCTTTTGTGGAAGTTACAATTTCAAAATTATTTCGGTTAGAAGCTTATGTAGATGCACCAAACTTGACAATATCATCAACAGTAGGATTACTCTATTTTATTTAAGGAAAACATATTAAATTGGTAATGCTCTCGTATTTATTTAGCTTTATCGAGCTAAAAACAAAAACATGCTTCGAAACTCACTCTCTATTGCTGCTGGAATAATTACTGGTGGCATTCTTATATTTTTAGTAGAGAAATTGGGACACACTATTTATCCCCATCCTGCTGATTTTGATTATACAGACAAGGAAGCATTAGCAGAATTGATTCAAAACGCTCCAATAGGAGCATTACTATTTGTAATTCTGGCTTGGACTGTTGGTTCTTTTGGGGGAGGACTGGTTGCTTCACTAATATCAAATGAAGCTAAAATGAGAAAGGCACTTATAGTAGGTGTTGTATTAATGCTATTGGGAATTATGAATATGATGATGATCCCACACCCTTTATGGTTTTGGGCACTGGGTTTGGCAGTTTATTTACCTATGGCTTATTTGGGTGGAAAAATTGGAGAACACTTCAAGTAAATAAATCAGATCACTTTACATTTTACTCATTTAACATAAGAAAACGTGGTAAATGTTGTTATCTATTCATAACTATTGCATAGTATTGTTTTTATGACATTCAAGAACCAAATTATATTGATAATATTAATATTGGGTTTACCAATTGTTTCAAATGCACAGGTAATTACTTTTAAAAAATATTACAGTACAGACCGCAGAGATTATGGACACTCAATAAAACAAACTGAGGATAATGGTTTCATAATTGGGGGGTGTTTGGATAATCTAATTACATTAATAAAAACAGATTCTTTAGGAAATGTGGAATGGAAAAACTCAATTGATACTTGCACTATATACTCCAATATTAAAGTATACATTCCAACTACTGATGAATTCTTAATTCTTGCTGAAGACATTCAACTAATCAAAACCGATAGATTAGGAAATGTAATTTGGAATTATACTCTCATTGATAGCGTAAATGATGAAGGTTTAGGGATTTATGAGCTTATAATTGATAAAAATGGTAAATATGTAATGGTAGGAACTTCCCGAAGTGATTACTATGACCATAATATGGGTGTATTAAAGGTAAATATTAATGGAGAAATAGAATGGTATAAAGAGTATGGACAAGACACAATATTAGTTGGAGCCGGAATAGCTATTGACAATAATAATAATTATGTATTACTTGGTAATACTCTTAGAGTACTAGAAAGTGGGACAGGATTTCAGCCGGGAGATGTTTATTTTCTCAAAGTAGATAGTTTTGGAAATCAACTATCACAATCTTATCTAGCCAATGAGCGTCGGACCTCAGCAATTGACATAATCAACAATGGTAGTGATAATTTTAGTATACTTTATCGGTCATATCCTGACCCTCCCGAACCAAATTCATATTACCATATATCAGAGATTACACCTTCAGGGATTGAAGGCAAAATATTTACATTTAATAATACATTACGGTATCCTCGTACAATTAGTGAAACTTCAGATGGGGGGTTCATAGTCGGTGGATTTGTAACTAAACTTAACCAATTTGGAACCATCGAGTGGGAAACTAATACTGTGTCTTGGGAGGTTATTCAAACAAATGATGACGGATATGCAATAATAGGAAATAGATGTGTCCAAGACTGTGATGGTAATTGGGAAATATATGGTGGTCCGGAGCCCGACTACGATGTGTTTTTTCTAAAACTTGATGAATACGGATTTTTATACCAAGAAATAAATAATTTAAAAATTCAACCCAATCCATTTACCAAAACTGGCATGATTACTTTCCCGAATTTGAATAATGAAGTTCATAATATTAGAATTTATGATACTTATGGACGATTAGCAAGAAATTATGAGGATATTAATGATGGGAAACAACCAATTTATAAAGGTGAACTAAGAGTAGGAATGTATATTTTGGAATTAAGCAATGATGAGCAAAGACAGTACTTAAAATTTATAATTAATTAGAAAGTATCTTCCGATTAAATCTTAAACCCTAACCCCTTAAACTCGTCCAACTTTCCTGCTACTGCTTCATCTTGCAAAGCGATAATTCTTGCAGCCAAAACGGCAGCATTTCTTGCACCAGCTTTTCCAACAGCAACTGTTCCTACAGGAATTCCGGGAGGCATTTGTACAATTGAATACAAAGCATCAATTCCACCAGGTAAGCCACCTTCCAATGGAACTCCTAGCACTGGTAATGAGCTATGCGCAGCAATTACACCCGGAAGTGCAGCAGCCATCCCGGCTGCACCAATGATGCAGGAATAACCATTCTCATGAGCTGTTGTTGACAATTCTGCTGCTTTCACCGGATCACGATGAGCAGAAGCCACAATCATATCGTTTTCAATTCCAAACCAATCCAGATATCTGCAAGATTCTTGCATTACAGGTTCATCTGATTTTGATCCTAATAGTATAAGTACTTTTGACATAGTAAATAATTTGTTGCAAAAATAAAATTAATTAACCCTTTGCCAAAAGTTATTTGCAATTGCTGTCAGATTGAGCGAAGTCGAAATCTAATCGGTTCATGTTTCGACTCCGCTCAACATGACCTAACTGGTATAGAAGTTTGGATTTACTACTTAAAACTTAGCAATTAACCGAACATTCAGTTGACGGCCTGTTAAATGATTGGGGACAGCGTAAGTAACATTATTTATATCTTTTATCCAGATATAGGATATCGTATTTGAAATATCCAAAAGATTAAATACCTCTAAAGACAACCATATTGAATTAAAGTAGCCTAAAACTTTTTTCTGCTCCGCTCCTTTTCTCTTATCACTAATGATGAGTTTAGAAAAACCGATGTCAACTCTTTTGTAAGGAGGTATTCTTAGTGTATCTTTATACAACTCATGATCAGGAGGTCCAAAAGGAAGTCCTGTACCAAATAACAAATTCAAATGCAGTTTATAGGTCGGAAACCTGGGAAGATAATCCTGAAAGAAAATTCCAATATTCACTCTTTGGTCAGTCGGACGAGGAATATAACCGGGTTCAATTCTATTGTTGTCTTTATCAATATAAAAGTCATCTTCAATATCTTGCTGTGTTTGCATTACTGATAAGCTGAACCATGACTCGATCCCGGGAACAAACTCACCATTGATTCGCATATCAACTCCGGCGGCATAACCATGAGCATTATTTTTAGCTAAATACCTTATCCGCAAATTATCTATTTCGTAAGGGACAAGATTGTCTAACTTCTTATAATAAATTTCAGTTACATATTTGAAAGGCCTTCCCCAAGCCACAAAATCCCAATCCGAGCCTGCTACAAAATGAATAGATCTTTGTGCTTTTACACTTTTATTAATACTTCCATCAAGAGCTCTTAGCTCCCGATAAAAAGGAGGTTGATGGTAAAACCCAGTTGCAAGCCTAAACAGAAGGTCATTTTTCCATTTGGGTTGGTACGAAATCGATGCACGGGGGCTTACTGTTATTTGGTCATTAGAATCCCAATAGTTTGCACGGACCCCTCCTATTAAGAACAAGTTTTTATTTTGGTTAATGGTCCATCTATCTTGTAAATAGGCATTGTATCTATTCGATGATAATGCAGCTTTCGATTTTATAACATCGTGAAATACAATTAGGTCAGTATTATATGGAGGAATCGAATAACCTGCCGAATCAAGCATTGTCCATTCATTTAACTTGTCATTAATAATTTCTCTTTGATATCGTGTCCCCCACTGTAAAAAATGGTTTCCTTTATTGTAATTTGCCTTAAATCCAGCATTTGCAACCAGTACATCGAGCTTATTTCGCGAATGAATCAAGTATCCACCTACCCCTTTGTTATAAGCGATATCTCCAAAAGTACTGTCTCCAAAATCTGTTTCTACTTGATCCAGCCAGTACTGGCCCTCAATGTCGTAGGTTTCTTCTTCCGTAGATTGATAGGTTGAAGTAATAAATTTGATATTGAAATCCTTATTGGGATTATAGTTGGCTGTTAGTCCGCCTAAAAAAGTTCTATATCTGTCTACCTCTTTACCATCAAAGTATACTTTGAACTGATAAGCCTCGCTGATGGTACCAAATCGAGTTTCTCTATCCTCAGGAATGTATAAGAAATTGTTCATTCCATAATACCCCAGAAATCCCAATTCCCACTCAGGAGAAATATCATAGGTTATATAAGTTTGAAAATCATTGAATGAAGGCAAGTAATCGCCTTTGGTGTCTAATGTGTTAAGCAGATATTTGGTAGTTTTTCTTCTAGCTCCAAACAAATATGTTAATCGGTGATCTTTTGAACCTCCTTCCAAATGCAGCGCTTCCCCTAACAAACCTGCACTTATAGTCCCTGCAAACTTATTTGGTTTCTTGTACTTAATGTCTAATACAGAGGACATTTTATCTCCATACTTGGCATCAAATCCACCTGCAGAAAACTGAATAGAAGATATTAAGTCAGAATTAATAATACTCAGGCCCTCCTGCTTTCCCGATCTCACCAAAAAAGGCCTATACACTTCAATGTCATTGATGTAAACCAAGTTCTCATCAAAACTTCCTCCACGTACAGAATATTGGGAGCTTAACTCATTATTAGATGATACACCGGGCAAAGTTTTAAGCAATCCTTCAACTCCTCCAATTGCGCTAGGTAACGCATCAATTGTTTTCGGGTCAATACGCACAAGGTTTGTTGCTCTTTCATGAACATCTTGCACTTCTACCTCATCAAAGTAAATTGACTCCTTTTTAAACTGAATGCTTACCTCATTTCTCGATCCTGCTTTAAGGGTAAGTTTTTTACTCTCTTTATGAAAGCCAATAAATGAGAAATAAATAATGATCTCTTTATCAGCGGGCACCTGCATTTCATAGTGTCCATTATCATCAGTAACAACACCTGTTTGCTTAACAGATTCTACTACATTGACCAAAGACAATGGTTTCCCTTTTTCATCTACAACTTTTCCATGTATTGTAGCTGTTTCCTGTGCAATTAATGCAACAGGAAAGAAAAACATAAGCAGTAGGAATCTATAAGTTTGCTTCAGAATGACCATTAGCGAAGTTAAACGACAATTAATAAACTGGCTATTCATTAATTTATTGTAGACAATTCCGTAAGTAAAGGGATATCAGGCAACTACATCAAGATTAATTGCCTTTAGTTTTGAGATTGTATCAGTAGGATCTTCAGCAGCAAAAACAGTATTTCCGGCAACCAAAATATCGGCTCCTGCCTTAATTAATGGCCCGGCATTGTCTAAATTTACCCCTCCATCGATTTCTATCTTGCAATTTGAATTAAAACTTGATATTAAATCCTTTAACTCTCTGGTTTTAAAGTAAGTATTTTCAATAAATGTTTGACCTCCAAAGCCAGGATTGACCGACATTAAGCATACCAGATCAATTTCTTTGATAACATCTTTTAATAATTGAACAGAAGTGTGCGGATTGATAGCAACACCAGCCTTCATATCGTTTTCCTTAATGGCCTGAATACTTCTATGCAGATGATCACATGCTTCATAATGAACTGTTAAAATATCTGCCCCAACATCTTTGAAAGCCTTAATATATTTATCCGGTTCAACTATCATTAAATGTACATCCAGTGGTTTTTTCGCATGTTTCTTGAACGATTTGATTACTGGCAAACCGAACGAAATATTAGGAACAAATACTCCATCCATTACATCTATATGAATCCAATCGGCTTGGCTGCTATTTATCATTTCAACCTCTGATTGTAAATTGGAAAAGTCAGCAGCAAGAATTGAAGGAGCAATTAAATGAGACATATTAGTAAATGTTACATATGACATTACATTTCAAAGTTACAAAACAACAATAAACTTTGACCAATAAATCTAAACTTATAACTAACCTAGATATGCTATTAAGGATTTGCTTTTAGACTTCTGGCGAAGTCTTCGAATGGCTTTTTCTTTTATCTGTCTAACTCGCTCACGAGTAAGATCAAATTTAGCTCCAATTTCCTCCAGGGTCATGTTATGTTCAAGACCAATACCATAATAAAACTTAACCACATCGGCCTCTCGTGGAGGAAGGGTTGCGAGCACCCTTTCTATTTCTTTTCTAAGAGATTCAGTGATCAATTTCTTGTCAGGATTTGGCTCAGCATCACTCTCGAGAACATCTAACAAACTTCCTTCTTCACTTTGCGCAAAAGGTGCATCAACAGAAATGTGCCTTCCGGAAACCTTCATAGTATCCTTTATCTCATCCTCACCCATTTCCAGAATATCAGAAATTTCAGCAGGAGTAGGTTCACGCTCATATTTCTGCTCCAGCTGGTTTAATGCTTTTCCAATTTTATTAAGTGAACCGACTTTATTAAGAGGTAAGCGAACTATTCTTGCTTGTTCAGCCAACGCCTGTAGAATTGACTGTCGAATCCACCAGACTGCATAAGAGATAAACTTAAATCCTCTTGACTCATCGAACCTTTTGGCAGCTTTGATAAGCCCCAAATTTCCTTCATTAATAAGATCCCCTAAAGTTAATCCTTGATTTTGATACTGCTTGGCAACGGAAACCACAAAACGCAAGTTTGCCTTGGTAAGTATCTCCAAAGCTACCTGATCACCGTCATGAATTCTTTTGGCTAACTCTACTTCCTCTTCTGCCGTAATGAGATCAACCCTTCCAATTTCAGAAAGATACTTGTCTAAGGAGGCAGTCTCCCTATTTGTGATCTGTTTTGTGATTTTTAATTGCCTCATGGCTTATTACTGGGTTTTGGCTGTTTAGTTTTGAACTAGCACAGTAATAAACGAAGTTGACAATCAAAAAGTTACATAAGACTTTAGGCAAGGAAAAGATATTGAAAGCAAGGCTTAGGTAGCCTCCCTTTCAGATACATTTGTAGCAACTTCTTCCTGATTATTATTATCAGAATTTTGCTGATCTGGTTTTTCTCTTGGAGTTAAAACCTTTTTAGATAATCTAAATTTACCTGTTTTTCTATCAATCTCCACCAGCTTCACCTCAAATTCATCTCCTTCTTTCATCACATCCTCTATTTTCTCAATTCTTTCCCAAGAGATTTCAGAAATATGTAGCAGGCCATCTTTACCAGGTAAAAACTCTACAAAGGCTCCAAATGGTTTAATTGATTTAACTTTCCCTTTGTAAACTTCTCCTACTTCTGGCATTGCAGTAATACCATTTACCATAGCAACTGCAGCATTAATATCATCCTTATTACTAGAGCTGATAGATACAATACCGGAATCTTCCACTTCTTCTATCCAAACGTCTACGTTAAAGTCAGCTTGAATTTGTTGAACCATTTTACCTCCAGGGCCAATAACTGCTCCAATAAAGTCTTTAGGTATAATTATCTTAACTATTCTGGGTGCATGTGGTTTAAGATCTGGCTTAGCCTCAGATAAAGTCTTGGCCATTTCATTTAGGATGTGTAAACGTCCAGCAGATGCTTGTTGTAATGCTTCTGCCATTACCTCATAAGAAAGCCCGTTAACCTTGATGTCCATTTGACAAGCCATGATACCTTTTTCTGTACCTGTTACTTTAAAGTCCATATCACCTAAGTGATCTTCATCTCCTAGTATATCTGATAATACAGCATATTTTCCTGTCTCCTCATTCATGATTAATCCCATCGCAATACCTGATACAGCAGCTTTGGTTTTAATACCCGCATCCATTAGAGCCATTGATCCAGCGCAAACAGTTGCCATTGAAGATGAACCATTTGATTCTAGTATATCAGAAACAACACGTATTGTATACGGATTATCTTCACCTTCAGGAAGAACTCTTTTTAGAGATCTCATAGCCAAATTACCGTGACCAACTTCTCTTCTACTCACTCCTCTATTAGGTTTAACTTCGCCAGTAGAAAAAGCAGGGAAATTATAATGCAACAAGAATTTACTGGTGCCCTTATACGTTGCAGCATCAATCATCTGTTCATTCGATTTGTCACCTAAAGTTACAGTAGTTAATGACTGAGTTTCACCTCTTGTAAATATTGCAGACCCGTGTGCACTTGGAATATAATCTACCTCTGTCCAAATTGGTCTGATCTCATCAAGTTTTCTTCCATCCAATCTAACTCTGTCATTGATCATCATTTTCCTGATCTCTTCTTTTTCAAGATCATGGAAATATGTATTAATGAAATCTCCTTTTTCTTCTAATTCTTCTTCACTAAAGCTTTCTTCAAATGCAGTTTTAATAGCTTTGAATGACTCTTTTCTTCCAGATTTAGAAGGATTTCCAGATTTTGCTACTTCATATATCTTATCTCTACATTCAGTTGCAATTCTAGCCTTTAACTCTTCATCCTCTTCTTGTGGAAGAACTTCTCTTTTGGTAGTTGCTCCAAACTCCTGGGCCAACTCAACCTGAGCTTTACATTGTATTTTAATAGCCTCATGAGCAACTTTAAGAGCATCAATAATATCAGCTTCTGAACACTCATCCATCTCACCTTCTACCATCATGATATTATCAGCATCAGCTGCTATGATTAGTTCCAGGTCTGCTTTCTCAATTTCTTCTTTCGTTGGATTTACTATTAATTTACCATCAACTTTTGCAATTCTAACTTCAGAGATTGGACCATTAAATGGTATATCACTTACAGCTAAGGCACTAGAGGCAGCTAATGCAGCAAGTGCATCAGCCGGAACCGAAGTGTCAGCAGAAATAAGAGATATTGCTATTTGTGTTTCATTAAGATAGTTTTTAGGAAACATTGGTCTAAGGGCTCTATCAACTAATCTACATACCAATACTTCATAATCGGATAACCTTGCTTCTCTTTTCAAAAACCCTCCTGGGAATCTACCTGCCGCAGCATACTTTTCCTGGTAATCTACTGTTAATGGGAAAAAGTCGAATCCCTCTCTTGGTTCTTGATTTGATACAACCGTTGCTAACAACATTGTGTTTCCCATTCTTACCACAACTGATCCATGGGCTTGTTTTGCTAATTTTCCTGTTTCAATTGAGATGGTCCTTCCATCTCCAATATCAAACGTTTTTGTAATTCCTAAATTTGACATAATTTCTTTTTTTCTATAAATTCTTTCTATTAAGGGTGCAAAAGTACGGAATATTTAGCAGAATTAAAAGGCATAAATGGTAATACCAATATCCTAATGAGTACAAATGATACTATTTATATTTACGAATACACGAATAATAAATACGCAATTCAACTAATAAACAATTTACTAACTTTGTATTCCAAATTTTAAAACACAGATGGCGCAAGAAGTTTTATTACCTAAAATGGGAGAAAGCGTTGCTGAAGCTACCATTACCAAATGGCTCAAAGCAGAAGGCGACACTATAGAAGAAGAAGAATCGCTAGTTGAAATTGCTACTGACAAGGTAGACTCTGAAATTCCATCTCCCACTAGTGGAATTATTCAAAAGATACTAGTGCAAGAAGGTGAAGTGGCAAATGTAGGAACCGTTATAGCTATAATTTCACAGAATGGAGAACAACCTACTCCCGTTGAAAATGTAGCATCTACTAAAGAAGAAGTAAATTTACAATCATCTGAAATTACAGTCGGACAAGCGCAGGTGCTACAAACAAAACCTTCTACAGATCCTCCCATTGAAGAAATTCAAAAAAAAGGAACCTCTGGTAGGTTTTACTCTCCATATGTAAGAAATATAGCCCTAGATAATGCCATTTCAATGCAAGAATTGGAACAACTTCAAGGAACGGGTAAAAATGGTAGAGTAACTAAGAAGGATATTTTGGTATATATTCAAACACGTTCGGTCCAAACAATTCAACTTGATGATAAAATTACACAAGAACAAAAGTTACCTCCTACACCATTATCTATAGAACAACCAAAAGCTACTACTGCAACTACATATGGAGGCGTTGTAGAAGTCGTACCAATGGATCGAATGAGGAAGTTGATTGCAGACCATATGGTGAATTCGAAAAGAACTTCTCCTCATGTAACCGCTTTTGTGGAAACCGATGTCACTAATATTTATCAATGGAGAAATAAGGTAAAGGAGCAATTTCTGAAAAATGAAGGTGAAAAAATCACTTTTACTCCAATTTTTATTGAGGCTGTTGTAAAAGCTATCAAAGATTTTCCGCTTATCAATTCATCAGTAGAAGGTACAACAATTATACGGAAAAATGATATCAATATTGGGATGGCTGCTGCATTGCCATCAGGAAATTTAATTGTTCCTGTTATAAAACATGCAGATAGAATGAATCTTGTAGGTTTGACAAAAACTGTGAATGATCTTGCCAGCCGTTCAAGACAAAACAAATTGTCTCCGGAAGAAATACAAGATGGAACTTTTACATTAACGAATGTTGGAACGTTTGGAAATGTGATGGGTACACCAATTATAAATCAGCCACAAGTGGCTATTTTGGCAACCGGCTCTATTCAGAAGAAACCTGCAGTTATAGAAACACCAGAGGGAGATACAATAGGAATACGATATATGATGTACCTTTCCTTATCATTTGACCACAGAATTGTAGACGGATCATTGGGAGGTACCTTTATAAGAAAAGTAGCTGACTACTTGGAAGAGTTTGATGTAAATCGTGAAATTTGAGGGAAAAGAAACCCTCTATTTCACAGAATGAAATATCAGTTCTTGCGCCTCTATAACCCACAATAGAGCTATCAAGGCCTACCTAAATTCTAAAGAATTTCTTACGCTTTACCTAAAATCCTAAAGACTTTAGTACCACAGTCTGGGCATTCGCCTTTCATAGCTTTCATGCCATTTTTCATAACAATTTCTTGACCATTGCTAATTTCGACTTGTTTTTTGCATTTCATGCATCGTCCTTGTGCCATAGTTAAAGGAGTTTTGTTCCGAGAACCGGAACGGTTAAAAATAATTTTAATTTACATTTTAAAACAATGTAGCACTATTATTGGGAATGTCAATAGAATGTGGAAAAATAATCTAATCAACCTAAACTTCAAGGACGAAATAATATTTGTTTATAATTTAATTGCACGGAATAACACAGCTAATATTTATTTATATTGAAAAACAAGTCTTTAAGAATTAATTAAATCTTAAAACATATATAAATGATACTAAATTGAGTTATCCACATTTATATAGGAGAAAATTGGTTATTATTTAGCGAATTAATACATTTGTACCCATGCAAGTGATCAACATATATTATTATAATTATTCCCTAATCATTTCGGAATAGTAAGATTATTTTGCAAAAAATTAATGAAGCCTGATTCCGAATAGAGTCGGGCTTTTTTGTTTTACATCTTTATACTCTTAATAATGGAACAAAATTACAGTAATTATACTGATGAAGACCGAAAGGTGTGGAAAGTACTTTTTGACAGACAAATAGATAATCTTTCTAAAATTTCTTCTCAGGAATATTTAGACGGCTTAACTAGAATAGATTTTAATGCTGACAAGATCCCGAACTTTGAAAATACGGAGCAACGATTACAGAACTATACCTGCTGGAAGCTTCATGTTGTTCCCAGCATAATTCCTGTTAAGGATTTCTTTGAACTGCTTATCAAAAAGCAATTTCCTGCTACCACTTGGCTTAGAAAGATGACTGAACTGGATTATTTGGAAGAACCGGATATGTTTCATGATGTATTTGGTCATGTTCCATTACTGACCAATGATGCATACACGGGTTTCTTTTTAGGAATTGCTGAAATTTCAGTAAAGCATCTTGACAATGAATACGCACAGGAACTTTTAGGAAGAGTGTATTGGTTTACGATAGAATTTGGTTTGATAAGAGAAAATGGAAATGTTAAAGCTTATGGCGCAGGGTTGATGTCATCACTTGGGGAATCGAAATACAGCATGACCAATGAGCCACAAAAGTTTGATTTTGATGTGAAAACAATTTTGAACACCTCTTTCAGGACAGATATTTTTCAAGACAAATACTTTATTATTGACTCTTACGAGCAACTCTATAATTGCGTACCTGAAATTGAGAAGGAGTTGGACGCAATGCTCCAATTACAAAGTTAGCCAGCAACTTTTGCAGTTAATACTTTTTCCTTCTTCATTAAAAAGTAAACCATTAAAATTATTGTAATGGCGATGGCGGTAAAAGCATAATAAACATGGTTATTCATCCAAGGGCCACTGTGCATAAAATGCCTTTGCAAAGGAAATTCCATTGATTCGCCAGCCAAGCGCTCCACTCCTATTTCAAACCAAAACCGTGAAAGAAACAAGGTGAGTCCAACAATGATGTAAGTAAACCTCCAGCTAAATTTATAATTATACAAAACTTGACATATCAATACCACAAACACAGGCCAAACATTAATTAACCTACGTGATTCAGGAGTAATTGCTAAAAGCAAATTGAACACAATAAACAAAAACATCCCTATTCCGTATTGGGATTTAATCAATTCAATAAATTGCTTCCAAATAAAAATCAGCACAACCATTAACGGTCCATAAAAAATAATGTGGCTCACAACATTAGTTAATGGGTTAACAACCGACTGCATACTAATAGACATCAGAAATGTCTTAAAATTTGTAGGATGCTCTATATTACTTGCGTAAGTATTAATTGTAAATCTCACCAATAGTATTAATAGAAATATCCAAATAAGTCCCATCAATTTTGATTGCTTTTTAAAACTTTTGATCAAATACCTATAATCAGTAAAGGCTATTCCTGCAAAATACAAGTACACTGCTAACCCAAAAATGCTTGGAATTAACAGGGGATAATTGATCTGATTGGTATGGTTAGGGATTTCAAATCCAACATTGTAGGAGTAATAAATCACACCAAGAAATCCTATTAATGGAAGAACTGGAAGTAAATGGTTAATAACAGTATTTTTTTCTGGAGAATACTTCTTCTTTTTAGAAATTGGAAACAGAAACCATATTGCACTTAGATAAATCATAGTAGGAAATACAAATGCAGCCATTAATCCGCAGAGCAATACTCCCCAACTTCTCTTTTTTAAATAAAAATAGAACATCAATATTCCTATTGTCATTGCACTGATATCCGTAAGGGGCGAATAATAGGGGAAATGTTTCAGAATAGGGTATATCATGAAAATAGATGAGAACCCGATGAACCTTAGTTTTAAATCCCACTTAAAGTGATTGGCAATTAAATAGAAAAGCAAGGCACAAAGAACCAGCAGTATACAATTATAGACATAGAATGCCTGAACCATGTCATCCTGAGATTGAAATTTAAAGCCAACTGCCTTGGCTCCATAATGAATTATAAAGCTTGGAAGAACGCGCTGAAAAAAATATTTATCGACTTTATGACCATATAAATATCTTTCCAGATCTACAGCAATAACTGCATATACATTTCCATCCGAACCAAGACCCTTATTCAGGGCTATCCTCTCTCCATTATGAAATTGGTAATAAAACCAAAAGCCCAATATTGCCAAAAAGATATAGGCAATTTTAAGATGTATACGATCTTGCTTTGGAACAGGCATTAATAGTCTAACACTTGTCGAATAACTTTAGCAACTTTATCAGCGCTGGGAAGCAATGTAGCTTCTAATGTAGTATTAAGTGGAATGGCCGGGGTATTTACAGAACCAATGATCTCTACAGGAGCATCTAAATGTTCAAAACACTCTTTCTGAATTTGACCTGCAAGACACTGAGCAAAAGAAGCAAAGACAGGTTCCTCTGTTAGTACGATACATTTATTATGTTTCTTGACCGCTTCTAAGACCATTTCTTCATCATATGGATTTAATGTTCGGAGATCAATTACTTCAACTTTTCCAAGGTAACTCTTAGCAGCATTCTTGGCCCAATAAACTCCCATACCGTAAGTAACAATCACAACAGAGTTTCCTTTTTGAACTTCAAGCTCACTAGCTTCCAATGCCACTCTACCCTTTCCAAATGGGATAACATAGTCTTCGTCAGGTTCTATTGTCTTGGCTTCTTCAGTGCCTTGTATCTTAGACCAGTATAGGCCCTTGTGTTCAAAGATCACAACTGGATTTGGATCATAATAAGCGGATTTCATCAATCCTTTCAAATCTGCTCCCGTTGACGGATATGCCACTTTTACGCCTCTTATATTAAGTACAGCAGATTCAACACTAGAAGAATGATATGGCCCACCACTTCCATATGCCCCAATTGGTACTCTTATTATAGAACTAACTGGCCATTTACCATTAGATAGATAATATGATCTACTTACCTCTGTAAACAATTGGTTCAGTCCTGGCCATATGTAATCCGCAAATTGAACTTCAACAATCGGTTTACAACCTACTGCTGACATTCCAACTGTGCTTCCAATAATAAAAGCTTCTTGAATTGGCGTATTGAAAACTCTATCATCACCAAATTTTTTAGCCAATGTGGCAGCTTCACGAAATACTCCACCTATTCTTGCTCCTACATCTTGTCCGTACAATAAACATTCAGGATGTTTCTTCATTAACTCTTCAACAGCAAACAAAGCACAATCAACCATAACTGTAGGTTCTTTACC
>JAESSM010000101.1 GCA_016764115.1 Bacteroidia bacterium
ATAAAAACGATTTCAATTTCACCGATGTTGATTCTGATGAGCTTGCTAAAATTATGATAACTTCACTTGAGACAGTTGGCGATCTCAAATTGAATGGGGCAAATGTTGTCCAAAATCAGGAAATTGATAGTTCTCAAATCGACCTACTGACATACACTCCGCTAGCAAGTCAAAGTGGCAACAACTATGATAACTTTCAATTTGATGTAAATGATGGGACTGAATATAGTTCTATCAGTTATACAATGACAATTAATGTTCAATCCACAACTGGTATTTCTGCTATTAATCCAACCCGGGCACTTTATAACACCTACCCTAATCCCGTTAAGGAAATTCTCACTATCGAGATCAAAAAAAACCATGCAAGTTCAATAAAACTGGAACTATTAAATTTATTGGGGGAAACCATAATAGTTGAACATTCAAATGCTAAGGATATTCATTACATGGACCTTTCTGGTATTGCAAAAGGAACTTACATTCTCAAGTTAAGTCACCAAAGATCTTCTATTATTAAGAAAATAATTGTCGAATGATACCAAATGATGAAAGACGAATCTTTCTTCGACAAAGTTTACGATGTGGTTCGTCAAATACCTTATGGTAAAGTAACAAGCTACGGTGCCATTGCTAAATTTTTAGGAGCTGCTCGATCTTCACGAATGGTTGGTTGGGCAATGAATAATTCCCATACCGAAAATCTTTCTGTACCTGCACATAGGGTTGTTAACAGGAATGGGCTTTTGACAGGAAAATTCCATTTTGATACTCCCACGCTAATGCAGGAACTTCTGGAAAACGAAGGGCATACACTTACTGATGATCAAATTAAGGATTTTGATAATGTCTTTTGGGATCCTGCTAAGGAAATATTTTAGGCAGTATAGGCCTGCGCTTGCACAAAACTATAATAGAAAACTGCATTAGGGTCTTTACCCACAATCTTTAACTCATCCTTCACCTTTTGAACGCTTTCTTCTTTTATATGCTCAGACTCTAATAAATTATTAACTGCACTTAACAAAAGATTGGTCCAATATTCTATCATTTGTGCCCTCTTTACAGGATTGCGGTTATCTAAGTGAATTGTTTTAATAGATGTTTTAATGTTAGCATAACCTAATGACTGAAGTAGGTTTCCAAGTTTAGCACCAATAAATGGGTCTCCTCCCATTTCATATTGTAGGTCGTTAAAGTGCATCCAATACTTTAGTACGTTTGGAGAATACGGTTCCACAAAAAAACTACTATTCAAAACCTCATTTACATAAACAACACTTCCGGGTATTAGTACACGCCTTACTTCTGACAACACATCAACCGGGTTTGGAATATGCTCCAATACCCAACATAAATAGGCTGCATCAAACCTCTCGCCTGCTTTAAAATCCATGTCTTTGGCATCCATATTTAAAAGTTCATATCTACCTTCTGCATATTGCAAGTCAGACAAGTGGTCTTTTGCTCGTTCAAGCTGATTATCGGATAACTCAATGCCAGTAAGATTAAGATTGGGAAACCTTCTTAATAATATTTCGGACTGAGCCCCAACACCACAACCCACTTCCAGAAGATTTTCAGCATATGAAAAATCAATATCGGAAAATATGATATTCTCCAAAAACTTAGCTTGTCTATAAAGTCTGTCTTGTTCCTTTTTATCGAAACCATGTAAATATTCTTTACTCATAAATCAACAACTCTTATTGAGTTATTTATAAAACTGGTGACACAGTATAACCTTCTTTCTTTAACAGAACAATAAGCCCTGTACCAGCACCTAAATGAGCAGCACTTATTGCAAAAAATGTAGGTTCATTGTGTATCTCTTCAATAATTCTTTGTAGTATTCGTTGATTCCTGATCCTTAAAAATTCATTTTTTAAAATCACCATTGTTTTGTCTTTCATCATAACCTTATAAAACTTCTCAAGATCAGCAGCTATATATGCATGGAGCAATTCCATAGCCAACGCTTTCTGTTTTTCGATGTCAATAATTTCATTAAAAATATCCTGGTATGAGATCTTGTCGATCAATGCTATCTGTTCCTCAACTGATTCAAGACCAAATGTTCGCTTTCTATTTTCAAGAGCGCGCTGGTAAAGGTGCTCATCAAGGGTTTGGTTCATTTCATTTTTAAATATAGAAGAATTGATGAGAGAGATAAGTATCAAAGGACTCATATTATTGAAGTTTTCAATATCATGACCGGTTTGCAGTTTAAGCAACTCTCCAAGTTGTTCATACTCATCATTAGAAAAAATGGTTAATAATGACACTCCTACGGGTAACTGAAGATTTTGAGTTATTTTCAGTTTATTTTCCTCTGTCGTTATGACCTCCATACCGAACGAGCTGCAGCTCTTCAATGCAATAAGTACTGAGTCAGAAAAATCAAAAACACGGGCATCCTTTATGTGAATAGTGCCATATATGTATGACGGTGACTCCACACCATTTCCTGTAATTTTCAATAACAAAGAATTTTTTTGTATTTCTTTTTCGCTGCATCCGCTAAAGATAAATGCGATGAGTATCACCACAAAAGTGAAGTTCTTATTTAAGTTCATATAATTATGTTTAAAATATCATACATTAATCGAAAAGTACAAATTCCATAATGAAAATGAAATATATTGGCATCTATATAGATAATTGCCTCATTTTACAAAATTAACTAAAGTTGGCTATCAGTTGCCTGAATTTGTCAACTACTTTGCAATTCCCCATTTACAGTGAGGCTTCTATACCACAGTATTGGTAAATTGCGTTACAATTTCTAATTTCGAGCTATGCCAACATCTTCCAGACATAGGTTATCTGTATATATCCCCATAATTTTGATATTGGTAGTTGTTTATTCATACTATAAAATCGACCAATCAAACTCAAGGGCAATTGATGTAAAAGTTGCAACAAATAACCCTACTTTTCCAAAAGGCGCAGTTGAATTTGAAAAATTAAAAAGAGCCAATCCTAAAACAGGGAAAATACCTGCAGGTGCAAGATGGAAAGCGTATAAACAGTTACTTCATCAAGGAAAAATACTAAAACGAAAATTAAAAAAAACCTCAACCACCAATGGGCCATGGAAACCGTTTGATGATTTTTTATCTACGCTTAGTATTTCAAGAATAACTTACGATCCAAATGACACACAAATATTCTATTTCTGTACCGGTGAGGGTTGGTATAATGCCGATGCCTCAAGAGGTGCAGGAGTTTGGAAATCTATTGATGGAGGGGTAACATGGTCGCAATTATCTTCAACTGATACATCTACTTTTTATCTATGTCAGGACATGAAAGTACATCCTTTAACTAGTGATGTATATGTAGCCACCAGGGAAATTGGTTTACAAAGATCAAAAGATGGAGGTCAAACATGGGAAAAAGTTTTAGGTAAAGGAACTGGTGCTATCTCCAATAAAGTTGCAGACATTGAATTTACAAAAAATGGAAATTTATTCGTGACAATGGGGTTTGGGTATACTGATGACTTCACTGATACCGATCCTGATGGAATTTATTATTCTGATAACGGAGATGAAAGTACATGGACCAAGCAAACAGGAGGGTTTCCAACAGATGACATACTAAGAATAGAAATAGCTACTGCACCTTCTGATGATAATGTTGTATATGCCATACCATGTAATCCAACAACCGATAAGATCAAAGGCTTTTATAAAACAACGAACAAGGGTATTACATGGTTTGAGACAACTAATCCAGGTAATGACTTAAACATGGCAAAAAGACAGGGCTGGTACGACTTAACCCTTGCAGTAGACCCTACTGATGCAGATATTGTTGTTGCCGGAGGATTAAACCTATGGAAATCATTAGATGGTGCATCAACATGGATCAAGCTAACTCATGGCACTTATAAAGATTCAGGAGGTTTTCAATATGTTCATGTAGACCAGCACCATATTGAATTCATAGATTCTGATACTCTTCTGTTTGGAAATGATGGAGGAATCTGGAAATGTGATAATTTCCAGGACAGTGTTCCTGTTTTTTATGACCGGAATTTTTCTTACAATGTAACACAATTCTATGCTGCAGCGATTCATCCCGAAGCAGGAAATCCCACCATAATTGGTGGTACTCAAGACAATGGTAGTCATATGTCAACAGGTGATGAAATTACTTCATCTCAAAAACTAACTGGAGCAGATGGCTCTTTTTGCGCTATCAATCATGTGAATGGCGATATAATGTACACCACTACGCAATTCAGAAGAATGTATCGCTTTGTAAATGGAGGGTATGGCAAGTATGACACGATCACAAATCCATTTATAACGAACTCTAATGTTCTATTTATTAATCCTATTGAAATAGACCCCATCGACCCTGAAATAATATACCAGGCAACCGATAGAGGGATATGGCGATTGAAAAACGCATCTACTGCAGATACTTCTGATTGGATGAAAGCTTCAAGAACCTGGGGAACAATTTCTGCAATTGGTATTGCTACAAGTAAACCTAATTTAGTTTACTTTGGAAGATCAACAGGAGGAACGGTTTATAGAGTTGAAGGAGCAGATACAACTGATGCCAGCTACAAGCCCATTGACTGCGATCTTTCAGACATGCTTCCTACTGGCAACTATACAGCTTCTATTTATGTAAATCCTGAAGATCACAATCATGTAATCGTTACATATTCCAATTATGAGGTTGAAAGTATCTTCGAAAGTAAAAATGCTTCCGCAGATAGTGCAAAATGGGTAAATATTGAAGGTGATTTGCCCGACCTCCCTGTTAATTGGGCCTTGCTTCACCCCAAAAATTCTGAAGTTTGTTATATAGGAACAGATTTAGGAGTTTTCTACACTACTAAAATAGATAGTGTTAACACTGTTTGGCAAACAAGTAATCAAGGGTTAGCAAATTTGAGGGTCGAAATGCTAAAAATGAGAAGTTCTGATTACACTGTTGTTGCTGCTACACATGGCAGGGGTTTATATACAGGCCAAATCGATTCTACTGGGAGCCGTTATGAAATTACCTGGCAAGAGCGAGGCCCTAATAATGTTGGAGGAAGAACCAGAACCATTGTACAAGATCCAAATGATCCGTCAGGACAAACTTATTTGGCCGGAAGTGTTTCCGGTGGATTGTGGAAAACAGAAAATATAAATTACAAAGAAGAGGATTATGATGAGCAACCTGAAGATTCTATTCCCGATGTGCAAGCCTTTAGTTTGAACTTAAAATCTGCTAATCCATTTACAGATCAACTCGAGATTGAGTACGAAGTTTTGGAAACAGAAACCATTTCAATTCGAGTTTATAATCTCCAAGGCCAAATAGTTGCAAACATTATTGATGCTGAAACCAAGGAAAAAGGCATTTATTCCCTAAATTGGCCTGCTCCTACTGATCTAAGAGTTGGATTATACTTTTTAGAATTCAAGTATGGAGATAAAGAAAATTCAGTTACCAAGATCGTTAAAGGTCGATGATAATTTATGAGTTCTCCAATTGAACTTGTATATTACTGAAACCCAAGGTCATGTTGAGCGGAGTCGAAACATAGACCTGAAGATTTCGACTCCGCTCAATCTGACGATCAAGTAGTTACGTTTTCAATTGGTCAACAGGTTAATAATTTATGTCTGCAATACTTATTCAAAATGCTTTTATCGTAAATGAAGGAGATATCTCTAAAGGGGATGTTCTAATTACTGATGGTAGAATTGATGAAATTACCTATAACGCTGAAAATTTATCAATTTCCGGTGATACCAAGATCATTGATGTTGAAGGGAAATACCTGATCCCTGGAATAATTGATGATCAGGTTCATTTTCGCGAGCCTGGATTTACCCATAAAGCTGAAATATATACAGAAGCAAAGGCCGGCATAGCAGGCGGTGTCACTTCTTTTATGGAAATGCCTAATACCAATCCTCAAGCATTAACCCAAGAGTTGTTAGAGGAAAAATATCAAATAGCTGCTGCGAGATCGCTAGCTAATTATTCTTTCTTCATGGGTGCCTCTAATGATAATATTGATGAGGTACTCAAAACTGATCCTGAAAACGTTTGTGGTTTAAAAATATTTATGGGTTCTTCAACCGGAGATATGTTGGTGGATGACTTATCAGTATTGCAAAATATATTTTCGCGAACCAACATGTTGATCGCTGTTCATTGCGAAGATGAAGAAACCGTAAAACAGAATTTTGGCAAAGCCAGGGAAAAATATGGTGAGGATATTCCAATCTCTCAACATCCAATTATCAGGAACGAAGAAGCATGTTATAAATCTTCCAGTTTGGCTATTGAATTGGCCAAGAGATATAATTCAAGATTACATATACTACACATCTCAACAGAAAAAGAAATTGAACTGTTCGATAACAGTATTACTTTGGAAGAAAAACGAATAACTTCCGAAGCATGTGTGCATCACCTTTGGTTTGATGCTGATGATTATGAAAAATTGGGAACACAAATCAAATGCAACCCGGCTATTAAAGAGAAATCCAATAAAGAAGCAATACTAGAAGCATTGTTAGAAGATAAAATTGACATCATCGCCACTGATCATGCGCCACATACTTGGGATGAAAAACAAAATAAATATGAATCTTGCCCAGCAGGAGTTCCATTGATCCAGCATTCATTAAATACTATGTTGGAATTTTATCATCAGAATAAAATCACCTTGGAAAAAATTGTTGAGAAAATGTGCCATGCTCCGGCAACTTGTTTTCAAATTAAGGAACGGGGATTTATACGTAAAGGATATTGGGCTGATCTTGTTTTGGTAGATCTAAACAATTCATGGAAAGTTGAAAAGGACAACCTTTTGTATAAATGTAAGTGGTCACCATTTGAGGGTTACGAGTTTAAGTCACAAGTCACCCACACATTTGTAAATGGGAATGTGGTTTACGAAAATGGTAAATTTGATGAATCAATAAAAGGGCAAAGATTGACATTTAAAAGAAATTAGAGATGGAATTCGAATCAAAGTGCATACACAGTGGAGAATTAGACGATCAAAATAATGCTCATATCCCTCCCATATATTCTACATCAACATTTAAATTTAATTCTGTTGATGAGGGGGTAAAGGCATTTTTAGGTGAAAACGATAATTACATTTATTCGAGATGGGATAATCCAACTGTTAATGCTACTGCAAAGAAAATAGCTGAACTGGAGGCATTTGATCTTAAGGATGAAAATGGTAATCTTCTTCAACTACATGGTAAAATGTTCAGCTCCGGAATGGGAGCTATTTCTACTTTGTTGTTTTCCTTACTGAAAAATGGCGATAAAATTCTTACGCATGGAACCATTTATGGCGGTAGCGCTGAACTCATGGATAAAATATTGCCAAAGTCAGGAATCACTCGTAAAAACCTTGAATTAAAAGATTTGAATTTGGTTGAGGAAAACATCAAGAATGACTCTTCCATTAAGCTTCTGTACTTTGAAACGCCTGCCAATCCAACAATTGACTGTTACGATATTGAAGGGTTATGTAGTATTGCAAAAAAGTACAACATTAAAATTGTCATTGATAACACTTTTTGCTCCCCATATTTGCAACAGCCCTTTAAATATGGTGTTGATTTTTCTATTCACTCCACAACCAAATATTTGAACGGCCATGGAACGGCTATTGGAGGTGTAGTAATAGGTAAGGACATTGAATTCATGAAAAATGAATTTCAAACCACATTTAAATTAATTGGAGCAAGCCTTAGTCCTTTTGATGCCTGGTTGGTATTTAACGGAATAAACACACTTTCGTTAAGAATGGAAAAACATAGCACTAACGCATTTACCATAGCTGAGTTTTTAGAAAAACACCCGAAAGTATCCAAAGTAAATTATCTTGGTTTAAATTCTAATCCCCAACATGAATTGGCTAAAAAGCAAATGAAACTATTTGGGGGAATGATAAGTTTTGAATTAACCAATGGATTTGATGCTGGTGTCAAATTGATGGATAACATCAAATTCTGCACACTTGCTGCTTCATTAGGGACATTGGATACATTGATTTTGCACCCTGCATCAATGTCTCACTTAGGAGTTGACAAAGCAATTCTAGAAGAACATGGAATTACAGATAGCTTAATACGTCTATCCGTTGGAATAGAAAATGTGAAAGATATTATTGAAGATCTGGACCAGGCATTAAACTCAAGCTAGTTATTACTTCTATTTTCAAAGAATTGACCTATAGGATCATTTAATACAATAAAGCTAAGATAACCAAGTCCAATACCCACAATACCTCCCAACATTGAATTGTTTACTTTTTTGTTACCTGCTCTTCTCATATAGCCTGTAACATAGTTTTCATTGCAAAGATCAAAACAATAAGAGAGTTGCTGTTTGGAAAGACATGGCGCATGCATTTCTGAAACTGTAGCAAAAATGAGCGGAGGAATAGGAGCATACCTTGGATCACCAAATACACCTCCTAAAAATCCCACAGCCATTCCCCAGTAAAAATTACTTCCAGCTTTGTAATACTGCTTGGCATCCTGCATACCACTAATTTCCATTCTTTTGTCTTCAGGCTCTTGCGCAAATGGATCATTTGGATCTTTCTTGTAAAGTATCTTATAATCACTGTTCTCATAAGTGACCATATAAACTTTTTCGGTAGGAAGCGTTTTAGCAGATCCATCCTGCTTATCGAACTTCTTATACTTAACGAAATCATCATTTATTTCCAACACCTTTGCCTCAATTACTTTCGCATTCATCAATAATACTTTATCCTGAGCATTGGTGCTCATAAAGTATAGGAGCAAAATAAAAGACGCAAGTAAAGTTTTAAAGGTTCTCATAATCAACTTATTTATGAAGTAAAATAGGATATCAAAATTATCATAATATTTGAATTAACCAAATTAATTTCCAAAAAATCTATATTAGATTAATATAATTCGGTTATTCTTGTATCGGTATATAAACGTTTCTTTGATGTTTTGGTTATGTTTAATTTCTACCAAGTACATATCCAACATTAAACCCAAATGAAATCTTATAATGCTTGAAGATTGGATGAGTATCCCAATAAAACAAAGGTTCTTTCCACACATACCTGTACACAGATATGTTATCATATATAGTATTCAACTTGTAACCTATCCCTGTAAATATATTGATCATTAATTTATTAAAAACTACATATTGCATCCCGCTCATTAAGTTTACATTGAAATAATTGAGTCTCGAAAAAATATTAGCCCAATAAATAGCTTTTCCTGAAAACTTTACGGTTGAGTAGGATACATGTGGTCCAATGTATATTCCTTGCGGATAGGAACGATTATATTTTAACCCATCTTCAAAAATAAAGTATTTATAACCGGCCTGTCCTCTAACGCCCCTTACAACGGTCTCTTCTATAAATGGGTTTCCAGCTGTTGTATCAATAGCATCGATAAAATAAATTAACAAACTCTTGCCAAGATATGATGCTCCAAACATTGCTGACATATTATGCGCCACAGTTGTTTCATAAATAAATCGATATTCGGCAGCCACGGGTATTTGGCTTACTATAGGTGAAAATGGACCAGTCATGATCACCGAAATTGGTTTTGGTAATGAGTCTATTACAAACTTGTTATCTCCAAAGAACAACTTGTTTTGAGATAAGCCCAACAGTGGAATTGAAATAAAAAATAATATTATACTATATCGGTTGAATCTGATCACTAGGTAAATTTACAAATAAAAAAAGGGAGCTATATGCTCCCTTATAATTCTTTAGCTTCTATTCAAGCTATTGGTTAAACCGTTTAGCAATATCGAAGTGTAAAGCAGTATTAAACATCAAAGTTTGGGTGTTTAGATCATCATTTGTAAGCTTAGCTGAATAACCCATTTGCATATGGAATTTAACCCATTTATATCCTACCCTGAGTGTTAATGCGGGCTCAAGAAATAAGTAAGATGGTACTTCTATTCCATCTAGATTTTCAAATACCAACTGAGACTGTGAGTAATTGGTTTCTATATTCGAAAACTTAAGAAATACAAATCGTGTTGTAAAAATAAAATCAACTATGTCCTGTTTAATACCAACACTTGGCTGTGCAAAAATTTTCAAATAACTTGCTGTATACACATTTGGTGTTCCAACTGGGGCTCCATTTTCATAACCACTTAAGTCCCAACTGCTCTGACCTAAACCTCCTCCCACAAACACTTCTGCAACTATCTGATCATTTATCGATTTAAAATATCCTGCACCGCCTTCAATCAAGCTACGCTTGGTCGTATACTGAGTCAATGAAGTACCAAAAGTTGTATCACTAGTAGATGCTTCCCATCCACCTTTATCATAATATCCATTCACCATAACTCCTATATTTTCTGTAACCGCATAAGCACCCTGAAAATTCTTAACACCAACATTTGCTACTATCTCTCCTTTTTCTTTAAATAATGGTACATTCATCATATTTGGCTTATACATAATTTTGCAACTACTACCAAGCATAGCCAATATTGCAAGTAAAAAGATTTGCCTTAACCAAATAGAATTTTTCAGGGTTTTCATGATCATTTAATTTAATGAATGGGTTATTTTATATAATAAACGCAAATATAAAAGCAATTTAACAAAATGAAACGAAAGCCTAATTGAAAAGTTACATTTCTTAATTTAATTCATCTTCAACTAATTCAACAATTTCTTGGTACACCAGGCTTCTCTTCTTTTTTATTTTATCTTGAGCAATTACTTCAGCATTGTTATACCCACCAGTATAATATCTCTGAAACCATGGAAGAATCGCTACAAGTGCGTCTAACGGAGTATACACCAATGTGATACCTGCACCAATGGCAATAAAACTAGACGTAAGCACCAAAGAATTCAAACCACTGGTAATATTTCCGGCATAAACCTGACCTAAGCCAGGTAAAAACATGCTAAGTACCTTGGCAAGGTTTGGCTTTATTTTGTTGATCTTATTATTGGATACAAAAAGTTCATCTAATTCAGCTAAAAGGTTGGAATCATCTCCTATTATTTTTTGAAAATGCATTTTAGATTTATCAAACTGCTCTAACCCAAAATAGGTAACCCCTAAATAAAAAATTCTTTTTTTGTTAAAATAACCAGAAAGGTTATCATCCATCCCCAACAATTGCATCAACGCCATTTGAAAATCATGCTTAAAAAGTTTGCACGATATTTTGTTGAACATTAGATGGTTTTTTAAACTATCATCATCTGCAACATTGTAAGCAAGTTCATAATAATAACTCGACTTATCAAAATCTTCAAGATCAAAATATGCTTTGCCTAATTTGTGATAAACTTCAAAGTTGTACTTTTCCTTTTCATAGTAAAGTACTCTTTGATATGCTTTAGAAGCAATAGTATATTCTTGCTCTTGGAATCGGGCATGCGCAAATGCTAGAGTTTGCTGTACTGTTTGTCCAAAAGTAGGAATGCTAAAAGGAAGCAGACTTAATAAGACGATGAACTTTTTCAAGTATTTTTTGATTTTCAAGTTGGTTGTACTTTTTTACAGATTTAACAGAACCAACAATATTACCACCATAAAACCCAGCTGCAAGTCCTGCATAGAACCATCCGTAAACACTTTTTTCCTTTCTAACAATAAATCCTTTATATGCTAAAAATCCTGTAAACCCTGTCATTAACATGGATAACAATCCATCAAAGTAATAGCCTGTATAAAATTTTCCCGTTCCCGGAATAATAGAAGAAAACAACAATGCTAAAGCTGGGCTTTTGTGTTTAATATTTATACCCGCTTCAATTATTTTTTGGTAACCATCAAATAAATGATTTTCCTTATTAGGCAGGGCATCATATAATTCTTTGGCATTATCCCAATCGGACTTAAGCAACAAAATATTCAGATCTATATATTCCTTCTGATCATTATCTAATGATGGTATTTGGGTTTTTGCTTGCTCTATTTCTTCAAGATCATTGTGCAGCAATAGCAAGCGAACATACTCCATCCCTACATTATTAGGAATTTGAGAAGTGGAGTTATAAAGCCTTGCAATCCTCTTAATTCCCTTATCATGATCATCAGTTTCTGAGTAAGCTCTTATTAATGATTTCTTAGCGATGTTATTATCTGGTTCTAGAAAAATAACACGTTCCCATTCCTCAATAGCCAGGTCATACTGCTTGGTTTTCATCAAATAATTGGCATACTCTTTTGAACGCGTCAAATCATAAATATCCTGCGCTTCACAAACGTGAAACATCAAGAAAAATAGAATCAGAAATAAACTAAATGGGGTTGTAAGCAGATAGATTTTAGCTGCGATTACAGGTCGCCTTAAGAATTGAATAACGAATAACGAACAATCGAATAATGAATGTTGAAATAATTTTTCTAAAAATAATACTTTTACTCCTATTATTGATTTCAACATTCGAAATTCGTTGTTCTACTGTTCAAAATTCAATACTAAAGTTACCTACTAAAAGCGTGGAATTTCAACCATTCCAAAACTTGAAATTAAACTAAAGAGGATCGTATTGCAGATGAGTTTCGAGGTGTATCGGATACTTGTCACGATAAAAACCATGGCATCTTGTTAAGCGATCAAAGGTATTAAAAATACCCAAAAAACCTTTCTTTTTAACGGCTTGAATACCGTACTCAGAGCATGATGGTGTAAAAGAACAGGTTTGTCCATCCTGCGATGAAATAAAGTTTTTATAGAACAAAAACATGCCTGACAACAAATAAGCCAATTCGTTTGTATTATGTTTTACGTATTTTTTAAAATCAGGTGTTTCAACTTCTTCCACGAACAAATTCTTTAACTGATAAATTTCTGTTGAAGATTGAGCGTAACTGAAATTAGCGTTGCTACTGAGGAATAGGATAATTGTAAATATTGTCTTCTTTAAAGTCATTTACAACTAGATTTTTGAATGTGGTTACTTTATAGTTTTCCTGATCATCACGATAGATGATCTGAACGATCTCCGTTGGAAAATCCAAACCACTAATATTGGTGTATTTCTTATAGAATTGCTTGCTTATGATCTTACCTTCAGGGTTGAAGAAAACAACGCCATAAAGTTTTCCCTGTTTGTGTGACATTACAATTTTACCAAGCTTACTTCTTAATAAAGCCTTGGCTTTCCAAGTAGTAATTACCATATTCTCATTATTTCCTTTAATATTATTGATATAATCCACTTTCCCACTTTCATTAATATTTATAGATTTATCCTTATAAAAAAGAAGTTCAGAAGTCCCTTGTTCTGTAATTGTTTCACTAACCTTATCCGGTTTGCCTAGTTCTTCAATTACTTCGTCTTTTGTGATACCTATGTTAATTTCTTTGGTTTTTCCTATACTGCTTTTTTCTGTCTCAACAATTTTATAAACTGAGTTATCCAAACCGTAATTGGTTAGATTGCCATTTAAACTCAAATTAAATATAGAGAACCCGACAACATGGGATACCAGGTTTTTGTCCACTACTTCTCCATTTGCTATTCTGTACAAAGCGGTATCAGTAGTTAACCATGTTTCTTTTTCAGGAAATTTGAGGTTATAGACTATTTTTTGGGAGTTCTTGTCAAAATACACCTCCCCCATGGTAAGTTGTTGCTTTCCATCAGCCATTTTTTCCTTGATAGAAAAATCAGCTTTGATCCTAAAAAACTGTTGCCCAAGAGAAATCTTGGGCAACAGAGCTATAAATAATATAGCTAA
>JAESSM010000239.1 GCA_016764115.1 Bacteroidia bacterium
CCATTAGTAGTTTTTACAATGTACTCGTCATTCCCTACCAACCAACCAGTAGATGCATTCACAAAATATAACGCCCTTAGCCTGTTACTGAATGAAGTAGTATCAATAATATCCCAAGTATTTGCTCCATTAGAAGTTTTGCAGAAAAAGCCGTTACCACTTGGGTTATATTTACCTGTAATAAATCCTTGCTGTAAACTAACAAACATTCCATCGTCAATTTCAACATCAAGTGTAAGGTTCTTTGTTTCCCATCTGCTTCCGCGGTTATAGGTCTTGGATATTACACCAGCGGTACCAAATGCATAACCTATACAACTATCCGGAAAATGTATTGCATTAAAATCTTCACCTGGATTTGATGACTGATTATACCAATTTTGACCTACCGCTGTTATAAAACAAAAGATAGATAAACAGCTAGAGATTACATATTTTTTCATATTTATCAATTTTATCTTGGTTCGTTACAATCATGGGAAATCAGCATCTACACTATAGATGCAAGATTCCTTTTAGAACAATTTAATGTAAAGGTATCTTGCAATTGAGCAGTAAACAATATAAAAGAAGTAATTTCTTACGGGTCTAACTTGAGGTAATACTCAGAGATTGACATTCTCCTTGATTGTAAAAAACAAACTGCCAACCAAATCAAGTAAAAATGATCTGGTCAGCAGCTCCCACGAAAATAAAATTAATAATTAATCCGATTTAATAACCTTAGTTATAGAACTCTTATTGTTATCAGAAATTTGAATAAAATAAATACCATTTTCAAGCAATGACAAATCTACCTGATAGAAATTATCTCGGTAATTCAAATTGTTAATTATGATCTGCTCTCCAATAACATTATAGACTTTTATAGTTATTTCGCTTTTGAATGGTATTTTAATATTTACAATTCCTTCAGTAGGATTAGGATAGATCGATCTAGCAATATAATTGAAATCGAAAATACCAGTTGTATTAATAACCACCAAGTCTCTGGAAATTGTATCAGAACAAGTACCATCACTCGCAATCAATGTAATGGTGAAAGTACCGATAGCGGTATACGCTCCAGAAGGATGTTGAGCAGTGGAATTAGAACCATTACCTAAATCCCAGTTCCAGGAAGTGGCATTGGTACTTAGATCTTTCAATGTTATCACCTGAGAATCTTTTAAGTCAAGTGTATCCAGTGACATAGAAAAATCTGCAACAACTCCGGCTGCATCGCTAACGGTTATGGTATCAGTTGCTGTATAGCAGCCCGCACCATCTACAACCACTACGCTATATGTACCACCATTTACTGTAATGGATTGGGTCTTTTCACCTGTTGACCAGGTATATGAATTAGCTCCATCACCACCTGTAGTGGATGCGTTAAGGTTTGCACTGGTTCCACAATTCAATTTATCCGGTCCCAAATCAACTGATAAAGGGGTGCTTTCATTTACAATGACCACATCAGTATCTGTACATCCTGTTCCATCTGTAACAGTAACAGAATAGGTACCGCCAGATACACTCATTGAATTTGTAGCGTTTCCATTTGACCATGTATAACTATAATTACCATCTCCTCCGGTTACTTGTGCGATTACAGCTGCATTGTCTCCAGAACATACTGTAGTATCAGCACCTGCATCTACAACAAGTACATCTGTTTCTGTAACCAAAACAAAATCAGAAATACTACATCCAGCATTGTCTGTAACCACAACAGTATAAGTTCCTTCACCTACAGTTATCCCGGAAGTAGTACTTCCTTCAGACCAGCTATACGTATATGAGGGAGTGCCATTAATGGCAACAGCTGAAATAGAAGTAGTATTTCCAAAGCAAACTGTTTGGTCGCTGCTTACTACAAGTGCTAAATCAGTTCCAGTTAATGTAATCACCACTGTATCCGGTTCAGCAGGACATCCAAGATCATCTGAAACTTCAATAAAATAAGTTCCAGCACCAACGCTATCTAGATTTGCACTGGTTGTACCATCACTCCACAAGAAAGTATGTGGAGATATGCCTCCAGTTACAGTTGCTAAAAGATTAGTAGTAACACCACAAGCAACACTATCATCCAATCCAGCAAATACACTTAGAAATCCACCTTCTGTAACTGTTATACTATCATCTGCAGTACAGCCAATACTATCAGTAACGGTTACATAGTATTTACCTCCTCCTGAATTTATTGAGCTTGTTATTGCTCCTGTGCTCCAATCATAATAAAATGGAGAATAACTACCACTGGCTTTAGCGCTCATTGTGACAATAATTCCATTACAGATTGATGTATCGTTACTAACAGCAACTGAAACATCCGAATTAATCAATGAAACTACAACGACATCGATAGCAACACAACCCACACCATCAGTTACCGTTACTACATAAGTACCTTCTATAACACCGTTGTTATCAGCAGTAGCTACTCCATCATTCCACTGATAGGAGTAATTTCCATCTCCTCCTGTAGCTAAAGCCAATAAATCAGCAGTTTGAACACATCCAATAGTTTGATCTTGACCTGCATCTACAGCCATAACACTATTTTCAGTAACATCCACAAAATCACTTACTACGCAACCGACATTATCAGTAACTTCTACGGTATAAACTCCTCCACCAACTGTGATCCCTGTGTTTGTGCTGCCATCAGACCACTTATAAGAATAAGAAGGTGTACCATTAATTGCTACAACAGAAATTGTGGTAGTTGTTCCAAAGCATATTGAAACATCCGGACTTACAACCAATCCCAAATCAGAACCCTTTAGAAATATTTGAACCGTATCGTAATCCATACAGCCAATTGCATCTGTAATCTCTACCACATAGGTACCAGCTACAACGCTGTCGTTATTTGCAGTTACCACATTATTACTCCACAAGTATGAAAATGGTGCAACACCTCCGGCTGCAATTGCCAATAAATTAATCTTTTGTCCGCAATTAACGCTATCATCCAATCCAGCATTTACTACAACTGATGTATCGCTAACTATTATACTATCGCTTGCCAAGCAGCCAAGACTATCCATTACATATGCCAGATATAGCCCTGCTCCTACGGTAGTTGTTGCAGCGGAATCTCCATTGCTCCACCAATAGTCATAAAATCCATTCCCGCCACTTCCCTGGGCAATAATATCAATTACTCCACCAAAGCATGCTAGTGTATCATTTCCCGCATTAATTGTAAGAACAGGATTATCTGTAATAACAACAATATCTGTGGCAACACAACCAACACCATCTGAAACCGTAACTGTATATGTTCCACTTCCAGCAATACTAGAAGCAGTATTATCTCCGTTGCTCCATGAATAACCGTAATTTCCGTCTCCTCCTATGCCAGTTGCTGTAATTATTGTAGTCGTACCATTGCAATCAACTTCATCAGGTCCTGCATCTGCAGTTAATACAACATTGTCTGTAATAACAATTATATCCGATAAACTACATCCGGTACTATCTGTTATCTGAATATTATAAGTACCACTACCTGCTGATATTGAAGAGCTTGTAGCTCCAGTATTCCAATTGTAGCTATATGGAGAAGTTCCCCCACTTGGCGTTGAACTAATAGTAACAACATCACCATTGCAAACTGTAGTATCATTACTTACTGTCAGTGCTAATGTGTTATTTTTCAGAATTACATTTACCAGATCATTATCCATACACCCGTTACCATCGGTAACAGTAACCACATAAGTTCCAGCTCCTACCCCGTTATTACTAGCTGTAGCCACCCCATTGCTCCACATGTAGGAATAATTTCCATCACCTCCAGTTGTTAAAGCAAGCAAATCAGCGGTTTGTGTACAAAGTATCGAGTCATCAACTCCAGCATTGACAGCTGGTACTCCATAAACAACAGCAACATCGGTAGCTGTATCTGAACAACCATTTAAAGCTGTTGCTATCAAAGAAACATTGTAATTTCCTGCGGTGCTATATGAGTGCATAGGGTTTTTTGACGTATCAACTGCCGAAGCATCTCCAAAATCCCATGACCAATAAGTTGCATTTGTGGATGTATTATTGAAAGTAGTTGCCAATCCTAAACAAATAGAATCTAAACTAAAGCCAGGAAATGGAATCTCTTTTACGGTTATGGTCCTTATTATGCTATTAGAACAATTGTTAGTGTCAGTTACAGCAATTTGCACATTAAAATTTCCAAATGTACCATATTTATGAGCAGGGTGTTGAACGGTACTTGTGTCCCCATCGCCAAAATTCCATGACCAAGAAACAACAGGTGCCGTGCCTGATGAAAGATTTGTGAAGGTACTATTCTGTCCAAGGCATGCGGTAGTAACGATCCAATCAGCAATAGGTAAGGACAAAACAGTAACATTTTTATTAAATACATCTGTGCAACCACCAGTGACTGTTGTTGTTAATGAAACATTATAAGTTCCTGATGCAACATATGTGTGAGCAGGGTTTTGTAAAGCACTTATATTACCATCTCCAAAATCCCAATCCCAACTAATTATAGCACCAGTTGAAGCATCAGTAAAATTTGTTTGAAGCAACTGGCAAACAGTCGTGTTAGTAAAGTCAGAGACAGATGTAGCTTTTATTTCTATGTATGAGGTTCTGGTAAATATATCTTGCCCACAACCATTATCAGAAGTAAGCACCACTGTATAGAATCCTGATCCAGCATAAGCATTAGTTGGATTTTGCAGGGTTGAAACATTCCCATCCCCAAAATCCCAATCCCAAACTGCTGGGAAATTTGCGGTAGAATCAATAAAACTTATTGTTTGACCAACACAAGAAACCACAGGAGTAGCTTCAAAATTTGCAACAGGAACACCTCCGCTCACAGTAATCGTGTTGTAAGCAGTATCCGGGCAACTTGTTTGATTTGATACAACTAGCATGACAGTATAATAGCCTTCAGTTGGATAGGTATATGTTGGATCCTGGGCAGTGGGTGTTCCAAGACCATCTCCAAAATTCCAATACCAGCTGGTTGGATTACCTCCAGAATTATCAAAAAACTGGCCTGAATCACCAAGACATATGGCATTTGAACTCATCGTAAAGTCAGCGGTAGGGCCTATAAAAGCGGGATCCCCATAATGAGAAACTACTCCAACTGCACCACTCAACCAAGCAACAGTTGTGCTAACACCATGAATTGACAGGATATCTTCACCCCCAGTATCACCTGAATCAAAAGCCCAGTTTTTACCAGAATCACTAGTCATATACATAAACCCACTTTCTCCTCCAATCCAACCTACGCTGTCGTTAGCAAAATGAATAGAAAAAAAATCAAAGAAACTTGAATTTAAACTCCAAGAGTCGCCACCATTTGTTGTGCTTAACAAGACACTACCCGTTCCTACAGCATAACCGATTGAATCAGTTATAAAGTGTACGTCCATAATATCTTCACCTGTTCCGCTGGCAATCGGATTCCATGTTGTTCCACCATCAGTTGTCTTTACGATTGCCCCGCCATCTCCAACTGCCCATGCATTTAATAAGCTACGTGCGAACACTGCTCTTAAATGTTCACCCGAGCCACCGGTTACACTTTGTGCTGTCCAAGTAACTCCTCCATCTACAGATTTATAAATAGTTTCATCTCGTCCCACTGTCCATCCAGTAGATGCATTTGTAAAGTGAACACCAAAAAGTCGTTTAGAAAAAGAAGTAGAGTCATAACTCCAGGATTGTCCACCATCAATTGTTCTAAAAGAAAAACCAGTATTTCCGTTAAAATTTCTTCCAACAGCTACACCGGTATTACGATCAAAGAAATAACTGCCATGAAAATCAAAATTTGTATTGGAAATATCCAATGTATCCCAACGACTGCCTCTATTGGTAGTTTTGCGAATAATACCTGCATTGCCAAAAACATAGCCTAAACAACTATCTGTAAAGAATACACTATTAAGATCTTGAAATGTGCCCAAAGTTTGTGCTGTCCATGTAGGTTGAGCAAAGGAAATTTGTCCTAAAAAACAAATTAGAGTTAAAATAAATAGCTTTTTCATAATTGTATTTTTTTCATGGTAATTTTAAACCTAACTACAAAAAATAAATTCTTCTCATAGATTAGCTAATAGAAAAGAGTGCAGTAAGTTCCAAAATAATTCTCAATTGATTTTCGTAATTGGGTTAAACTAAATTAACATTTTTTTAAATGTATTTCATTTACCCAATCCATCGCAGTATTGCAAATATCAAAAATTCTAGTTAGAATATAGAACGATTTAATATTGCGAGTAACACTTAAAGCCCACTAAATTAAGGTTTTTGGTGACACTTCCAATATTTTGAAATCCCATAAAGAAATTCATTCACGTACATCTATACAAAGTTAACTACTCAAATAATATCTAATATAATCAGGGTTTATAATCATCTTAAATGAGAATCTTTTATTTGTGGTACTTCTATCCATAGCAATGCAGCTTCACAGGAATCAAAAATTCTAATCCTAATATCGGGTAACCTAATATCGGGTAATTTCAGGTTTAGGATAAACTCTTTAATATCAACATTGATAGGTTTTTCAACTACAATTCCGATTGTTTTAATATAATTTTCAAGATATAGATCATTGACGACTTTATTAATTAGATGATTGGGAATTATCAACTTCCGCATATCTACTAAGATATCCAACTTACGATTGCTCTTAGAAGCTTGCTTTATTTCCGATAGCACCTCTTTACCACTCTTATAATTACCTTGTCTTTTGGGATTTATATTCAATCGATAAGTTCTATCATTTACTTGTTCAAAATTGAATATCTTCCAATCCAGTACCGCTGAATCCATGTACATGAAACCAATTTATAATATCACAATAATTTCGGATAAAATTAGGTGCAATTAATCCCAGAATAAAGTAAAAATAAAAAGATTCTTACGTGTCTAAAATAGTTAATTTCAATCAACCATTTGCAGAATAACCTGATAATAATCCTGTCTTTTCACTTTCGAAATTAACCAGGCGTTGTAGTTAATGACATCGTTGGCTCCGGGCTCCATTTCTTGAGATAATTTTAAGTAATCATCAATTTTTTTATTGACGCTTTTATTACCGAATGGATCTGGGTGTTTCACTATTAGTGAAAAAATATCGAGTAACTTGACTTCTTTGGTATAAGCTTGATCCTTCAAAAGAGGATTAAATGTGCGCTTAATTTCTTTCAACTTCGTAAAAGCATATTCAATATCTCCATTTTCATAATGCAAGATCATTTCTACGATAGAGATGTTTAGTTGCCAGGTTGATGAAAGGTTGTTATAAGTATCTTTTATGATTATTGGTGAAAGAGTTTTAATTGCTTTTGAAATATCTCCTTGGCAATAATGCTGTGATTACAAGGTTAAATAAACGCCCAGATCATAAAACTGATTTCCCTTCAATTGCGGATTTAGCACAACTTTTTCTGCAATTTCTATTGCCGTTTTCAGTTTCCCTAAGAAGAAATTATTAATGGATAGGCTTTGGTAGTACGTCCAACTATATTTATCAAAATAAAGCTTGTTGTACTTAAGTAATTCTGAAAATAATATATCAGAATACTTTAATGCTTCTGCAAACTTTTTGTTCTTGGACAATGTGTTAACTATCCAACTGATCAAAATGATCTTATCAAGATGATTTACCTGAGAGAATATCTTCTCTTTATTAAAATCCTTAAATGACTTGAGTAAATAGCCTTCTAAAGTATGGAAATCTTTAGCCTGTAAAAAACTGTTTCTTACGCATTCATGAATTTTCAGTTTAACCCTTGGGAGCTTATATATTTCTTTGTTGATTGCTATTCCATCAAGAATTTTCTTAAGGGTTTTTTGTACTTCTATTTCCTTTCCTGAAAAATTAGTTCTCCTCAATTGATAATTCACAGCTAATACGGCTTCATCGGCTTCTCTTATAACAGAATATTTGTCAGCAATTTCCTTCCTTTTGAGGATGATTGCATTAGGATCAATATCATCATAATGCCTTGCAATTGAAAGCACCTCTGAATATATCAAATCAAGTAAATCAAATAACTCTTTTGCCAAAGCTTTGCGCTCAGCTCTTTTTAAGTAGTATATCGCTTGCTTGTATTGATTTTTGTTAGCATAAATGTTTGATAATGAAATCATACTTAGCACAGAATTTCTTTCATCAATGTTAATGTGCTGCAACAAAAGACTCCTGTTTAAATCCTCCAATAATCTATTTTTCAACCTGTAGTACGAGTTCTTACTACCATTGGGGAAAAGCAAATTGATCAATTCTTCAGAATCCTCTACATATTTCTCATTTTGAATACACTCAAACAGTTGCACTACTTTCTTCTCTTTTTTAAAATCAACTCTATCAGCAAAAAGCTTGTAATAGCGCTTTTCTACTTTACTCATTTTACCGATTATTTCTGTAAGGTTCTTCATAATGATTATTTTTAGACCCGTAAGAAATATACTATTTTCGTTTTGAATAAACAAATAGAATAAATAAGTTTGTATAGTTTCGGGAAATCTGAATCAAATTGCATAAATGAATCTATTAAAAAACATATCAAAATCTCTCTTCATTCTTTTAACCATTGGTCTTTTTGCATGCGCTGGATATGCAAAAAATTATGACTTAAGAATCGAGTTAGATTTTCCGGATTCTGTTTATCAGGGAAGCACCGATTCTATTGAAGTTGATATTAAGAATAAGGATACTATTGCATATTCCGGATCATTGTATATCAATTATATGGTGTCTGATACAATTCCCTCTTCCGTACCAGGCGGGCTTGTTGCATCATTTACAGATACGCTTCTAAGCATCACTATCGGTCCTGATAGCTCATATGAATTTATGAGAAGTCTATACATAGATCCAGCCATATTCAGCACTTCGGGTAAAACTGCACCTATTCCAAAAAACAAAGTTGTTATTATATGGCCAACCAAGTTTGAAAGCGACAGTAACGACATAGAGTTTAATATGTACACTGAATACGTCTTTGTACAATGGCCTTTGGGAATATCCAACTATACGCAAAATAATTCGGTAATTATTTATCCCAATCCGGCTAAGGATCATGTTCAATTTAATATTGAAGGTTTATCAAATAATGATGTGGAAGTATCAATATATGACGCTTTAGGAAAGTTAGTCAACAAAATTGAAGGTATTAAACAAATAAATTGGAATTTGAGAGATGATAACGGTATTTTAGTAAAACAAGGGAGTTACTTGATACAAATAAAAAATCCGGAAGAAAATTTAATTTACTCCGGGAAATTGATCATTACTTATTGATTAATTAAACTCTTTTGTATTGAAAGTTTTGTCATGTTGAGCCTGCCGAAATAGACGACTTCGATAAACTCCGTCTGGCAATCAATTGGTTGGTCAACGGGTTATTACTAAAGGTGTTCTTACTTTAATCCTACATAGGCCTCATTAACATTAACAACATGATCTCCAATTTTTTCTGCACTGTTCACAATGTCTAAGTATAATATACCATCTCTCACCCCATAATCTCCATTTTCTAACCTGATCGCATTTTGTTTTCTTAGATCATCCCTCAATTTATTTATGATCTCCTCCATTTCGAATACTGGATCCATAGAAACCATGTCATGATCTTTTTGAAGATTCTGATTCATCAAGTCAATAAAATCACCCACTTTCTTCAAAATATTTTCTAGGCCTCCCTGTGCTTCAGTTGGAAAATTGATCTTCTTTTCTTTGATTCGATTAATACTCTGAGACATTTGATAATAAATATCTCCTATTCTTTCCATGTCATTAATAATATTCATCATGCTCCTGATCCTGTCCGAAGCAACTGAGCTCAAACTTCCCGAAGCACATTTAGCTAAATAGTCTGCTATTTCGACCTCTAATCTATCGGTAATATCCTCCCATTTCTTGATCTTGTTCATCCATTTGTTATGTTCTTTTGAATCGGCTGTAGCCATTTCATTAAAACCATCACTCATTTTCTTAAGTTGTTTCCCAAATAGTTGAATTTCTTTTCTTGCCTCTGTAATTGCCAGTTCCGGTGTCCCCATTATACTTGTTCCGATATATTGCAAATGAAATTCCTCATCCAAGTCCCCTCTTGAAGGCATTAATCTTATAACCAATTTTTCCATAATAGGAACAAACCAAATTAAGATCAAAGTATTAGCAACATTAAAAGTAGTATGGAACAATGATAATGCTAATGTAGTAGTTTCCTTATGCGTCTGAGGATCAGTAGAAAAAGCAGAAGGAGATCCCATAGCCATCATAATTGTGTCGATAAAATCTAAAATTGGATATAGCAAAAATATTACCCATACAACTCCAACAACATTGAATATACAATGGAATAAAGCTGCTCTTTTGGCATGTATATTTCCAACAAATGAAGCAAGAATTGCCGTTACCGTAGTTCCCATATTACCTCCTAAGAACATAGCCGCTGCCATATCAAATTCTATCCATCCCTGTGCTACCATTACAAGCGTAATAGCCAATGAGGCACTTGACGATTGTACCAAAACGGTAAGTAAAAATCCAACTATTACGAAGATCAAAACAGAGCCAAAGCCCAATTCTGTATATGCGCTTATAAAGCTCATAATTTCAGGATTAGACTTAATATCAGGTACTGAATTTTTGAGAAAATCCAACCCTATGAAGAGAATCCCAAAGCCCATAACAAACTCAGCAATGCTCTTATACCTATTGTTATTAGAAAACATAAAAGGGAAAGAAAAACCTATAAGTGGTAATGCAAAGGATATAATCTTCACCTTAAACCCAAATATGGAAATAATCCAGGCCGTAATTGTTGTCCCTATGTTGGCTCCCATAATTACACCAATAGACTCTACCAGTGATAATAGGCCTGCGTTTACAAAACTCACAACCATTACCGTGGTTGCAGATGAAGACTGAATAAGACAAGTAACGAAGAAACCGGTGAATACCCCCGCAAATCTGTTCCTGGTCATCCCACTCAATATTTTTCTCAAATTCTCCCCTGCCGCTTTTTGAATACCCTCACTCATCACTTTCATTCCATAAATGAAAACTCCAAGTGCCCCTAATAACTGTAAAAAATCTACTATCGAATAATTCATAAACTTTTTGTTTTAATTACAATTTACCTTAAGCAAAGAAACCTTTTCTATGTTAAGCTAATGTTAACTGATAATTAATACTCAGCAAGGAAACTAAGGAAACATTTATATTTATTTTTGTTTCCTAAGTTTTTTAAGTTTATATTTGCACCAGTTTATCATACTAATGGAAGAAAAAATTATTGGAGGAGCTCTCCAACTTTATTTAAAGTACGGAATTAAAAGCATCACCATGGATGATGTTGCCAGGGAGTTAGGTATATCCAAGAAGACCATCTATAAAATAGTGAAAGACAAGGATGATCTTGTTCAAAAAGCAACAGAATTCTTTATTGCAGCAGACAAAGCCAATATTGAGCAAGTAGTAAATAGTTTTTCTGATGTAATAGAACAAATGGTTCAAATTGGTAATTACAGTTGCACTGTATTAAAAAATCTCAATCCGTCTGTGATATATGATATGAAAAAGTACCACACAGAAACCTGGAATTTCTTTCTCAATTATAAAAACACCTTCTTTTACGAGATCATTTATAATAATATCACAAAGGGAATTAAATTGGGGTTATATAGATCTGATATCGATGTTGACATCATAAGCAAATTCTATATCGGACAAATCGAAGTAATAATAGACGATACAATATTTCCTACTCCTGAGTATAAATTTGATATCCTCTGTAGGGAATTTTTAACATATCACATGCATGGAATTGCAACCAATAAATCTATCAAGTTAATTGATAAATGTATTCAACAATTAGATAAATGATGAATCAAACTGCATTAATAACCGGAGCATCTAATGGTATAGGACTTGAACTTGCTAAGTTGTTGGCACAGGATAGCATAGACCTGGTGTTGACTGCAAGAAGTGAAGATAAACTTGAACAACTTCAACAAGAACTTACAAATGAATACAACGTCAAAGTGTATATAATCAAATGCGACTTATCTGAAATTGATAGTGCTAAAACTTTGTATGAAGAAGTTAAGAATCTTGGACTAAATATCGACATCCTTATAAATAATGCAGGATTTGGGGACTTCGGAAGATTCACTGAAACCGATTGGGGCAAGGAACAACAAATGATTCAATTGAATATGACTTCCTTAACTCAACTAACTAAGTTGATTTCGAAAGACATGATCAAAACTTCTGGAGGTAAAATAATGAATGTAGCATCTACTGCTGCGTTTCAAGCTGGCCCGTTGATGGCGGTTTATTATGCCACCAAGGCCTATGTATTATATTTTTCAGAAGCAATCGCGCATGAACTAAAAGACAACAACATCACCGTAACTTGTCTTTGCCCCGGCCCTACTGAATCAGGATTTCAAGCTGCCACAGGAAATGAGAAGTCAAAATTGGTAAAAGGCAAAAAATTGCCCACTTCTAAGGAAGTTGCCAAATATGGATATAAAGCAATGAAAAAAGGAAAAGTTGTTGCCATTCATGGAACACTTAACTATGTAATGGTAAATGCCTCGAGATTTTTACCAAGAAATATAGTTACAGACATTGTATACAAAGCACAAATTGAGGCAAACTAGAATGAAGAATTAAAAGTAAATAGGAAAAAGAAACAAAATGAAAAAAGCAATCTTCATTATCACAGTAATTATTTCAAATGCACTAATTGCTCAACAACTTACTCAAACTATTAGGGGAACGGTTGTAGACCAACTAACCCAACAAGAATTACCAGGAGCAACTGTAACGATTATTTCTAATGACCCAATTATGGGAACAACCACCGACATAGAAGGAAGGTTTAGACTAGAAGATGTGCCAATTGGCCGCCAAACAGTTAGAATCAGCTTCATAGGTTACAAGAATTTCACTGTTCCAAATATTATTGTAAATGCTCACAAAGAGATAGTACTAACCATTGAACTAGAAGAAGAAGCTATAGAAATGGAAGAACTGGTAATTACTGACAAGAAAGCTTCTAATGAAGTAAATAATGAACTGGTCTCCATTTCTGCTAGAGGATTTGATAGCGAGGAGACCAGTAGGTACGCTGGTAGCTTTGATGACCCAAGCAGAATGGTTGCCAACTATGCAGGAGTTAGCGGAGCCAATGATTCAAGAAATGACATCATCGTTAGAGGTAATTCACCTCTTGGAGTGCTTTGGAGGTTAGACGGAATTGACATACCGAACCCTAACCATTTTTCAACTCAAGGGGCTAATGGTGGCCCTGTCAGTATTTTAAACAATAATTTACTTTCTAAGTCAGACTTTCTTACCGGCGCATTCCCCGCTGAATATGGTAATAGGTCTGCCGCTGTATTCGATATAAAGATGAGGCATGGAAATGATGAAAAGTTCGAGTTTACCACCCAAATGGGTTTTAATGGATTAGAATTAATGACCGAGGGACCAATACATAGAAAAAGTCGCAGCTCTTTCGTGGCAAGCTACAGATATTCCACTTTGGTATTATTTGATCTAATGGGAATAGATTTAGGCCTTCCCGCAGTACCTATATATGAGGACTTGTCTTTTAAACTTCATTTGCCTACCAAGAAATTTGGAAATTTTGCTTTGATAGGGATCGGTGGAGTAAGCGGTATTACTATTATCGATTCAGAAAGAAAACGAAGCGAAGACGGAAAGGATCTTGCTACTGAAGCAGAAGAAGGTTTTGATGTAAGTGCAGGATCAAAAACAGGAGTATTGGGCTTAACTAATAAACACATTTTCAGCAAATCTACTTATGGAAAGTACTCCTTTGCTATTTCAGGTTCTGAATTTAGTGTAAATCAGGATTCTGTTGGATATGACGCTAACAATAACATAACAGGAAAGTTCCAGAACTTCGATGATGGCTCGAATAAAAGCACTATTAATTCAGAATATATATTAAATCACAAGATCAATACCAAACACTTTGTAAAGAGTGGAATAAAATATAGTGATCTGGGCTATCGATTATTTGAAATATTTAGAAGCGATACAATTTCTGACTCAAAAGGTTCTGCCGGGCTAATTCAATCATTCGCTCATTGGCAGTGGAAAATAAATGGGTTAATGACTGCTAACTTTGGAATCCATCATCAGTCATTTTTATTAAATAACAAGCATGCCATAGAGCCAAGATTAGGACTAAAATGGAGTCTTACCGAAAAAAGCATTATTAATCTGGGAGTAGGCCTGCATAATCAAATGCATCCACTTGAAGTATACTTACGTGAAACCGAAATTAACGGTCAAACAAAACTTACCAACAAGGACTTAGAGTTTACACGTGCGATCCACTTTGTAGCCGGTTATAATTATGCCTTTAATGCTGATTGGATATTCAAATCTGAGGCTTATTGTCAGCAAATGGATCGCATTCCCGTAGAAGGTACCGCTCTTACAAGTTATTCAATTTTCAATGAAGGTACCTCATACAACGGTATTCCTCATATTGACAGTTTAGTTTCCGATGGACAAGCACACACTTATGGTATTGAACTTACTTTAGAAAGGGTATTCTCTAAAGGTTATTACATGATGGCAAATGGTTCAATTTTTAGATCGGAATATGCGGGAAGTGACAAGATTTGGAGAAGAACAGCTTTTGATCAGAGTTTTATTGTAAATCTCCTTGCCGGAGCTGAATTTGATATCGGAAAGAATAAAAAGAGGGTATTGGTTACAGACATCAAAGGCACTTATGCTGCAGGCAGAAAATATACTCCAATGGAAGTTTACTATACACCTGACACCATAGCAAGAGTACGGTATTTAACTGATGATGCCTATACTATCAAATACAAAGATTACGCAAGGTTTGATGTAAAAGTGGGATTCAGAGAGAATTACAAACACTTAACACTAACATGGTATATAACCGTTCAAAATGTATTTAATACAAATAACATACTAACGCGTGTGTTTAATCCAATGTCGGGTAAAATTGAAAATGCGTATCAGTTAGGCCGATTACCAATTGGAGGATTTAAGATCGAGTTTTAGGGACTTGGTTATTTCCGTTTTTGGGTGATAAGAAGGTCGGGCTTTGTGTCCGACCTTTCTTTTTGATTGAATATGCCAAAAATTGCCGTATTTTTGGCCGTTCATAAAAAGAATAATGAAGGCCACCTTTCTTTTTAAACTTATTTTTGGTTTGCTTGTTTTTCTAACATTCAGCAGCGACCTATCGGCAAGAATAAAAAGCATGGTTTGGGGTATTGGACCAAGAGCCGGTGACCCGATGGGCTTATCCTTTAAATATTACTTATCTGATGATGTTGAATACGAATTAAACCTCGGATATACGGGTTTATTTGCCGTACACTATTTAACTCCATTTGGCAAACTTGAAAAATTTGAAACCTGTTTTGACAAAGATGAATGTAGATCAGATAGCCTTAGAATTGCACATTCGTATAGTGCTCAATTTAATTACTTGTTTTACCAATTCTTTCCGGGAGTCGATGCTGGGAACCTGCTCTGGTATTATGGATTTGGCGGGCAGTTCAGATATGTAAATGTGGATTATGTATATGAGGAAAAAATCTATAAGGAGAACAATAAAGTTGAATGGAAGGATAATCAAGTTTATAGGCTTTATACATACGATCTAGGATTTGATGCTATTATGGGACTAGAATATGTTTTTGAAAAAGTTCCGATCACAATGTTTTTTGATTTAAATATATTCTATGAGTTATTAGATGACTCTGGTATTTTTCGACCGCAAGCAGGGTTTGGGTTTAGGTATAACCATTTGAAATAAAGTCGTTTGTAAAACCTGTTTTAACAGGCTTTGCATTTTGTTTGGTATTGCTGTATTTATCCTAATTCCAAAATAATATGTCCAGATGATAAATAATAACTGTAGAGGTATTCTAAAAAAAAGATAGTTAATACCCTTCTCCATTCCGCCTAATTCGACTTCTTTGATACTACCGATAACGTTGGCAGGTAATATTGCAAGAAAGAATACGATTAACATAATACTGGTCATCCTTGAAAACTTTTGAGTTAAAAGCCCAATTGAAGCCATGATTTCAAGAATACCTGTGAGATATACAATTTCTTTCTTGAAAGGGACAATTTCGGGCATCATCTCAATCATTAGATCAGTTTTAACGAAGTGGGCTATTCCGGCAATAATAAGCAAGATTGCCATGGATATTCTCCCAATAAAAGACAAACTGATTCGGTCATTAAGAAGGTACTTGTTTATTAAGAACGTTATTCCGAAACAAACTATTAGAATTATTAGTGGTGCCAATTATTTATCACTTTCAATTATGCCCAATATTTTAAATAAATGTCTGCCTTAATTGTGTTAGTTTTTTGTTGAGTCATCACAAACACACCTAATATAGAAATGGGCGATTTTATGATCCATCCATTTATGATCATGAATCTCCAAATTACTTACATCTATATGAACATGAAAATTCACTTCCGGATGTTTAGGGTCAATTGTCCAATATGAAGAATTTTGTCCCAATCGGATAAAGTTGCCATTTGATTCTGTGTCACCAGACACAGTCCTGCCTCCGGGCAATATGGACAATCCCAATGTATCAGTGGTTATGACTTTATTACTATCAGAATCCTGCCAAACATTTTTAGCTAAAAGGGCAGGTATTTTTTCTTTGCCTTTAACAAGTGCAATAGTCTTTTTCCAATCCACTGTAGTTGCCAATCGCCACCCATCCGGGCATGCTTGAATTGCTTCGTTTCTTGGGTACATTCTTCCATAAAGATTGCAATTTGATTTTTCATTATTGTAACATTTCGAATTTGGTGTTTCATAATTTAAATTTCGTTGCATCCAAACAAGGTTACCAATCGTAACTAATTCATAATTTAGACTATCTCTTTTGTCTAAAAAAGTTTTATCATTTAATTGATCCGGTGAAAATGCATTACCAACTAAGAATATTACAAAGGAAATAATCAATACAAAAAATAGTATTAATTTTCTCATTTTCAATTAGCAAGCTCAGCAATCGACTCCAAATTGATCTTCTCCATGCAATCAAAATGGTCTTTAGGACATTTCTCATATCCTAGTTTAGAACAAGGCCTGCAACTTAGATCTTTAACTTCTATGATATGAGATTTTCCGGTTTCTGACTGAGAGCCAAAATAAGGATACATTCCCAATTCGGGGACCGTATTTCCCCAAATAGAAATTACCTCTTTTTTAAACGCAGCAGCTATGTGCATTAAGCCGGTGTCATGTGCAATTACTTTTTCTGCTCCTTGAATGATTGAAGCTGTTTCCAACAAACTGTATCTGCCACAGGCATTGTATACTAATTTCATTTTTGTAAAACTTCCCAGATCTTCAACTATATTAATCGCTCCTTCCCTATCATTGCTATCACCTAACAATACAATAGGTTTATTGATCTTCTTACAAATCGAAAGGATTTTTGAAAGCGGTAATTTTTTTGTGTTGTGCAATGCACCAATAGCAAAAGCGATATAGCCATTCCCATAATTTTCAGGTAAGTCATTTACGGCATTTACGCTATTCGGAACAAAAAAATCTAATCCTTTCTCATCATTTTCAACTCCCAGTTTTTTAACTGTATCCATGTACCTGTCAACAATATGTTTTTGTGGAAGTTTGTTAACCTTTAGATTCACAAGCATCCATTTTTCAAAATTAAGCTTGTTGAAAGAATATGACTTACCTCCTATCCTGCTTTTTACGATCAGTGACCTTAAATTATGATGCAGATCTATAATATAATCAAACTTCTCTTTTGCAAGTTCAGAAGTAAGCTTCCTGAGGTTGGTATCTAAGTAATGCTTTTTATCTATGTAAGGGTTATGTTCGACAAGATCCTTATACTTTAGTTTTGTAACATAATGAACTTCGGCATTCTCAAGTTGGTTTTTAACACACCTAACAACGGCACTTGTAAGTACAATATCGCCAATGGAACTAAATCTTATAATTAATACTTTAGCCATAGCTTATCCCACAATTTGCGGTTTTCTTTCCTCAAAATATTTCTCGATTTCCTTTAAGGATAACGTATTCAAGGTCATTTCTTTGGTCAAGCCGCCTTTGCGAGCAGCATTAATTCCAAGTTTTACATGATTAAGCCCTTCAACATTGTGCGCATCAGGATTAATTGAAATTTTAACACCTTTTTCAATTGCATATCCAATCCACCGCCAATCCATGTCCAATCGTCTTGGGTTTGCATTCATTTCTATGATAACCTGATATTCCGCACATTCATCGATCACTTTTTTATGATCAACCGGATAACCTTTTCTTTGAAGCAACAAGCGACTTGTTAAATGCCCTAGAATTGTTGTATACGGATTTCTGATCGCTTTTAGTATTCTATCAGTGGCTTTTTGTTCATCCATCTTCAAATTTGAATGAACTGAAGCAATAATGAAATCAAATGACTTAAGAACATCTTCCTCATAATCTAGCGAACCATCATTCAAAATATCAGATTCAATTCCCTTAAAAATTTTGAAAGGTGTTAATTCTTTATACAAAGAGGCAATTTCCTCATGCTGCTGAAATACTCTTTCAGACTTCAATCCATTTGCATAAACTGCAGTTTGAGAATGGTCGGTAATTCCAAGGTATTCATATCCTAGTTCCTTACAAGCCAATGCCATTTTCTCAAGGCTTTGTCTACCATCACTATAAGTTGAATGGGCATGAAGGATCCCTTTTATTTCTTCTTTATCAATTAATTTAGGCAAGTTTTTTTGTTTAGCATATTCCAGCTCTTTCATTCCCTCTCTTAATTCTGGCTCAACAAAATCAAATCCATTGCTTTCATAAATTTCTTGTTCAGATTTTGGATCGATACTGGTTTTACCAAAATTAGAAACATGAACTTCTGATCCTGTTGAAATAAATAAGTCATTATAAAAATTTTGCTTGCTTATAGTAATAACAACATTAACACGGTTGTGTAAAGTGGCATAAATTTGATTCCCTTTAATTTCAATGCTATCAAAAATTTCCAGGCCTTTTAGTCTCTGGATTAATTTCATTTCATCTGCTGATTGCACCAATATTTCAATGCTGTTTAATACCTCGCACTTTCTTCTTATTTCACCTGTTAAAGAAGCGTTTTGAACTATGTCTAGGTTTTGCAATCTCTCTAAGATCATAAGAGCGGCATCTTCAAGTTCAGCATAAAGATATTGGTTCTTATTTTCAAGGTAATATTCAGCTGAATCTTTAATAGAAGCCTCCGTCTTTTTGCCAAACCCTTTTACTTCAGCCAAAGCTCCTTTTTCACATGCCTTTATAAGCTCATCAAGATCTTCAATACCTAATTCCTTCCAAACCACCCTGATCTTTTTAGGGCCAAATCCTTTAACATTCATCATTTCTATGATAGATTTTGGAGTATCATCCAATAATCTCTCCAATTCATTAAAAGTTCCTTTAGTATTCAGATCAACGATCTTTGCAGCAATATTCTTACCTATCCCATTTATGGTTTGTAGTTGCTCAATATCCATTTCTGCAAGTTGTTTTTCAAGTCTTTCAATTTGATACGCCGCATTTTGATACGAACGAATTTTGAACGGGTTTTCGTCATGCAACTCGTTTAATTTCGCAGCAAACTTGAAAAGCGAGGATATGTCTTTATTTTCCATTATAACTTACTGGTTATCAGATATATAAAAAATGAACAGGAATCAAAAAACATACTAAAAATCCAAACCATTCGTTATAATTAACGTATAATTAATTAACTAAATAACAGGAGGAACCATGTTATGCGGATCAAAAACGATATTATCAATTCGTTAATTAAAACATGTTCCAGAAGGAAGAAATCGATTGAAGTTTTACAGCGCTATTTGGTTGTGAAATACAAAATTTTTATCAGCAAAAACGCGGTACTTCATCGAATGCATGATTTGAAATCTTATTCTTAATATTCAAATTAAGCTGTCGATAATTTAACTGGAACAACAAGCAACTGGAACACCCGTCCCAACCTACCTGAGCTTATTTAAGCTCTATATCAAATGGAATGCGCATTTGAATCCCCTCTAATTTTAATATATCTTTCAATTTCTTCAAATAACTATAGTATTCTTCCAATTCTTCTTCAATAAAAAGAGCTTTTGCTTCACCTAAAATATTTTTCAATAATTCTTCCTTAAAATCTCTTTTCTTAGGTAAAGAAATAGTTCTGTATTTTTCAACTCCGGCCATTTCCGCTGCAATGTTGATTGAAGTTTCTAATCCCCCTAACTCATCCACCAAACCAATTCTTTTAGCATCAATACCGCTCCAAATTCTTCCTTGAGCAATTGAATCAACTTCGGCATAACTCAAATCTCTTCCTTTGGAAACCTTATTGACGAATGAATCATAAATTCTATCAACTTCTTTTTGAAATTTGCCAATCTCCGCTTCAGTAAGAGGGCGTGCCGTATTACCAAGATCAGCGAACTCACTTGTTTTCACCTGGTCAAAAGTTATACCCAATTTATCATTGTACAACTTTTGAGCGTTGAACAATATCCCAAATACACCTATCGAACCTGTTATTGTAAATGGTTGTGCCACAATCTTATCTGCAGGACAAGCTATATAATAGCCCCCTGAAGCTGCTAAACTACTCATAGAAACCACCACTGGTTTCACATCTTTGGCTAAAACAATTTCCCTCCATATCACATCAGAGGCAATACTGCTACCTCCTGGAGAATTCACTCGTAAAACTATAGCCTTAACATTAGAATCTAATCTCGCTTTTCTAATTGCCTTTGATACCCTGTCACCCCCTAAACTCTCTCTATCACCATCTCCACTAACAATTGTTCCCGAACCGTAAATCACGGCAATCTTATTCTTTTGATAACTCTCCTTGCTTGGTGAGTGTCGATATTTCTTTAGAGATACAAAATTGATCTTATCATTTTTACCAATTTTAAGTTCTGACCTAAAAGAACTAAGCACTTGATCTTTAAAATAGACAGAATCCACCAAGCCATATTGAACGGCCCCGTTAGCATTGTCCGCTAATAGTTCATTAGAGATGGTTCTGAGTTCTTCCTCTGGAATGTTTCTCGCGCTTGAAATATTCTTTATAATTTCACCATAGATTCCACTAATGAATGTGTTTAATTGTTCTCTGTTAGCCTCACTCATCTTTTCCAAAAAATATGGTTCGGTTGCCGCTTTAAACTTACCATGCCTTATAATTTGAGGTTCAATATCTAATTTTTCGAGCGCTCCCTTGTAAAATGTCAATTCAACATTTAAGCCATTAAACTGAACAAATCCTTCAGGATTAAGAAATATTTTATCTGATACAGAGGCTAAATAATAAGCACGTTGAGTATATACCTCTCCATATGATTTTATGAACTTCCCGGTAGTTTTAAAATCCAGTAGCGCTTCTCTTATTTCATGTACTTGAGCCCATCCAGCCCTTAAATAAAATAAGTCTAAATATATTCCTTGAATATTTGGATCATCTTTTGCCTTTTGGATGTTTTTTAAAATATCATCTAACCCCAGTGTTATTTGAGGTTCCATATTAAAAATGTCAAAGTTCTCAAATGGACTGTCATCAGTACGCTCTTTAATTGGATAATTTAATTGAATGTGCAATACCGAATTAGGCTTAACATTAGTGACTTGCTGCTCTTGCAGGCCTGAAATTGTACTTGCTATAAATATTGAAAAGAAAAATATTATTAAAACAAACGTTAAGAAAAACCCAACTACTGTTGCTAATACATATTTAAAAAATTGTTTCATCACTTGATTTGCTTAGTTTGAGATACAATATTAGCAAATATTTGCTAATATTTTGGCTACATTTGCCTGAAAACGAACAGGCAAATGAGTATAGTATACCTACTTTTAGGAGGAAATTTAGGCAACCGTGAAAATAACTTATCACAAACACTAACTCTTATAGAAAAAGATGTAGGATATGTTCAAAAATCCTCTTCAATTTATGAAACTGCTCCTTGGGGAATTGAAGACCAACCTTTATTTTTAAATCAATGTTTACAGATCACTACTACTCTTTCTCCAGAAATATTATTGAAAACTTTAAAGAAAATTGAAGATCAAATTGGCAGAAAAGCAAGGGACCGTTGGCATGCCAGAGAGATTGATATTGACATCTTATTTTATGATGACCTCATTCATGCTGATGACTTACTAACCATTCCCCATGCTAAACTGCACGAAAGAAGATTCACCTTAATGCCTTTACAAGAAATTGCTGCTAGTTATATTCACCCAAAACTAAATAGAACCATTTCTCAATTATTGGATGAATGCAAAGATTCTTTGGAAGTGAATATTTATCGGAATGAAGAGGCTATCTCCAATAGTCTGTTTTTGTCATCCTGAAGAATGAAGGATCTTGTTACATAGTGCTAATCCAGGAATAAGATTCTTCTCCGCCAGTTGGCGGATCAGAATGACAGTTTTTTTTACAAATTTGAAAATTGAGGTCATATTGAGTTTATCGAAATATAGGCCGTTAAGACTTTGATAAACTCAGTCTGACTTCGTACTTACTTTCTTAAAAACTTCCCAAATTGCAATCCCAGCACTAACAGAAATATTCAAGGAATGCTTGGTACCAAATTGTGGGATTTCCAAGCACGCATCACAAAGTTGGAGTACTTCATCAACAACACCGTTTACTTCATGTCCTAATATTAGTACGTATTTTTCGCCCCTTTCAGGTGAAAAGTTGTCCAACAAAATTGCGTTTACAGTCTGTTCCAATGCAATTATTTTATATCCTTCCTTCTTCAATCGTAAAACAGCGTCCTTGGTTGTTTTTACATATTCCCAATCGACTGAATCGGTTGCGCCCAATGCTGTTTTTTGTATATCTTTGTGTGGTGGACAAGCAGTAATGCCGCAGAGGTATATTTTCTCAATTATAAAAGCATCTGCCGTCCGAAAAACTGAGCCGACATTGTGCAAACTTCTTACGTTATCTAATATGACCACCAACGGGGTTTTCTTACTATCTTTAAACTCTTGCAAGGACAACCTGTTCAACTCACTCATTTTCAGTTTTCGCATCTCTTTGAATTTTAATAAAGTGCTAAATTAATCGAAATTGGCAACCAAGACAAAACCTCAGAAACAGAAGGAAACACCTTTAATGACCCAATGGAATGCCATTAAAGCAAAACATCCGGGGGCATTGTTATTATTTAGGGTTGGTGATTTTTATGAAACATTTGGAAGCGATGCTGTTAAAACTTCAGAAATTTTAGGTATCGTACTCACCAAAAGATCAAACGGTGCTGCTGCAGACTTGGAATTAGCAGGCTTTCCGTATCATTCTATCGATACATATTTACCAAAGTTGGTACGGGCAGGACAAAGAGTAGCAATTTGTGATCAATTAGAAGATCCGAAATTGACTAAGACGATCGTAAAAAGAGGAGTTACCGAAGTCGTTACTCCAGGTATTTCTTTTGATGACACCGTTCTTAATCAAAAAGAAAATAATTACCTCGCCAGTCTACATTTTAATAAATCCAAAGAATTAGGAGTTGCTTTTTTGGATGTTTCTACC
>JAESSM010000136.1 GCA_016764115.1 Bacteroidia bacterium
CGGAAGCGCCCTTGCCCTTCGCTAGTAGTTAACATTTCCGATTAAACTTGTATACTTATCGAAAATGGTGATTTCCCTACAGAGGACTTTCACCTCATAAGTTTATACCCATGATGGGCGTACCAAAACGATGAACCGGAATTTTTCCGCTCCGCTCCAAAACCCAGTTATCTTGGTGTTATAAGCCAAAGGAATCTGCACAGTGAATCATGTAATGTTTGATATTGATGGAACGCTTATCGAATCATATGATTTTGATTCTGAGTGTTTTACCGAAGCAGTTAAGGAAGTTACTGGATATGAGATTGATACAAACTGGTCTCGCTATAAACACGTAACGGACACTGGAATCCTTAATCAGTTTTTTAAAGAAACGAACATTGAAAATACCGAAATTGCTCATGAAAGCATTAAGAGTGTTTTCTTATCTAAAATAAAAACTCGAATTGCAAAAAAGCCAATTAGTGAAATAGTTGGTGCTTCTGCATTTATTGCCAGTTTAAAAGAGTTGGAGAATGTTTCAATTTCTCTTGCAACTGGTGGTTGGTATGAAAGTGCTATTTTAAAATTGGAGTCTGCTGGCATTGATATTTCAAACATTCCAATTGCTTCTGCTAATGATCATCACTCAAGAATCGAAATTATGAAAATTGCTGAAAAAAGAGCAGTTAAGGAAACTCGTTTATCATTCACATATTTTGGTGATGGAAGTTGGGATTTGAAAGCTTGTAAAGAACTTGGTGTTAACTTTGTTTTAGTTGGTGATAAACTCGAACATAATCAGTCAATTATGAACTTTAAAAAACAAAACGAAGCATTTGCGTATATTGGCTTATAACTAAGATGCAGTAGGACACTTTTAAGTCACCAACTGTACGCAATAAACAAATCAGTAATCCCATAAACCTTTATTGATAGTAATCCTCAGGACTAGCCTTAGTCCCGCTATCAATGAACTCTGGAAGTTTAAGTAAAAGCAATCTGTATTTAAAATCAGTCAACAGCAATAGAGTCTAAGGACATATCTAATTCACCAAAGTCAATAGGCTTTGAGAGCTTAAATACATAATCAGAAAATTCAGTTAAAAATTCAGCAACTTCACTATTAAAAAATCCAGAAATTACGATAAAGCATTGACTGGGATTGATTTCGTGAATTTTTTCCATTAATTGATCACCACGTAAATTAGGCATTAGCATATCTACAAGAATTACGTCAAATTCAGGATCATTACGATAATGGCCCAATGCCTTTAGAGGGTCATTAAATGTGACAACCTGATGCTTGTCGCACAAATAAAGATTAAGAACTTCGGTAATATCTTCTATATCATCAACAATTAGTATCTTCATTTATTGTCTCCAGATAAATAATATCTGCAACTAAGTGTAGCCCATAAAACAGCGAAAATCAATTAGCTTTATACATTATAATTTTCATTTACCCGATTCATGTTTATTGAAAGTATTTTAGGAAATTCAAACATTATATAGCAAAAGCACTACAAGAATATTTTTTTTAATTTGAATATTATTAGTATTGAGGCTAAAATAATTATATAACTATTTATTTTAAAGAAATAATATGCCAGAAAATGAGGAACCAAAATATGCCGATAATTCTAAAAAAGAATTTACGACCAAGCATATACTCATTATTGATGATAGTAAAACATTGAGAAAGGCCTTATCCAATTTTATATTAAAAAAGTTTCATTGCGATGTCCTAGAAGCTGAAAACGGAAGAGATGCTATGAATATAATTAGAAAAGAAAATGGTTATTTTAACTTGATACTTTGCGACTTAATGATGCCAGTTATGGATGGCTTTACTTTTATTAAGACAATTAAACAACATAAAAAATTTAAATTAATCCCAATTATTTGCATCACAGTCAAGAGTGATAAGAGTACAGTTTTAAGATCCATACAACTAGGTGCAATTGATTTTATTTCAAAACCATATGATTTAGATTCTGTTGCAACAAAAATTAGTAAATTTATCGATATAAAATAAAATTATTATTTAAGCGTAAAATAATTTAATCATAATAATCCTCAGGACTAGCCTTAGTCCCGCTATCGATGATCTGTGGTGGTCTGAATATAAACGAGCCACAGTTTCCTAATCTTATTCCCTGATCTAAAGCATCTCCAATTTCTTTATAGTGACCGCCGTATTCGTTTTTGAAGTAGAGTATTGCTCCTGTTGATGTAAGTACAATAAATTCAGCTGAGACCTTATGGTCGCAACTGAATTAATCCAAATCTTTCTTCAGTAGATCCTTCTCCCGTACGCCAATTTCTTTGGCAATTTTCTTTCTACCCATCCCCTTCTTTAATAATCTATAATAAGCTTGTCGCACTTTATTACGGCATTTATCGTGAGCTGTTTTGTCAGATCTAGCATTTGTAGTTTCCATTGTTTGATGGCATATTTTGCTAAATAAACATAGAGCATGTCTGGCAAAATGTAATATCTAACTAGATATTGGAGCAGGAATCTTTTCTAGATTTACGACTTTGTCTATGAAGCAAAATAAATCACTATCACTATCTATTTCGATACTCTTTAAGCTATCATTAAATTCATCGATTTCATTTTGGCTAATTATTGGTTGCTTAATATGTCGCATACATGTTGAAGGATAATTCAAAGCTATTTCTATCTCCTCATTGAACAATGTTAATTTTGACAAGGATAATTTTTTTACAAGAAAATAAGAGGCCGCAACAGAACCTAAAACACCATACATGAACTGATTCGTAAACTCTATATCACTACAGTCAATGGCCTGGGAATTATTGGCAAATTGTTTCATTGTTGAATCAAAATTTGATGAGATTAAATCTTTTTCGATTGAATCCCTTTCAATAAAGTCGAACGGGTCAACTTCATCTTTAGAATTACAATCTTTTAATATTTGCCTAAAATCAATTTTTAGATATTCATCCAAGTCTTTAATATGTAAAATACTATTTTCTCTTTCCTGCTTTAGTAGTTCTCTATACTGCTGATCCTCCTTTTTTAAATTCCCCAACATAATAAAAATAATATTATAGAAGTACGCCAAATATCCAAATAAAACCAAAGAGCAATGCTCTTCGTTGTTTCGAAAAGTAGAAAACTTTAAATCAAGTTTTAATTCTTGATGTTCTGTTTTAAGCTCTTCATATTCCCCCATCAGTTTTTCATGTGATTGCCTTATAAAATCGCCTGCAGAGATGAAATTCACTTCAAATACCTCGCATAATTCTTTTAACCTATCCTCAATTAAAAGGAAATTATTTTTAGCAAAATATTTACTGACTTTAAAAGTGATGAATACCCTTTCACCCAAATATACATTTGATCTTCGATTTAATTCCTTGAATTTTGACAAGATGATATCGCAGTCATGTCCGAATAAACCTTTTACTTTTTTAGGTAGTCTAGGGTCTTTTTCGATCAAATTTTCATGAATTTGTTTCACGTAATCTATGTGAAATTGATCAATTTTAAACTTATCATTCTTTGGTCGACCCATTAGGGGTTTTGATGCCATTTATTTGCTCCAACAATCAGACAATTAAGTCACTTTTTTGACATAAAAGTCTTATTTATTGACATTAAAGTCTCACATATATACAGAGAAATTCAAGAATCAACATTTAAAAACACAGAACTAATTCTGAGAATTTTACCAATCCATTTGAAGAAAAACTAATTAAACTTACTTATAAAGAAATAAATTTTAAAGGAATTTACTATGAACGATCCATTATTATTGAATTGCATCGATGCCTATCGCCTACTTACAGGAGATTCAGGTGTGGGTGAGAAAATCGCTAAATCTAGGCTCACCTACTTAAGAGGCAAAGGTTTGAAATCCAAAAGAATAGGACGAAATTTTTTCTATTCATTATCGCATCTTCAGGAATTTATAGCTGAGGATGAAGCTGAGAAGAAAAAAGGATCGACTTTAGAGGGAGCAGCGAAATGAATATTTTGATACCAATAGAAATAAGGCAGAATTTAAATTACATGAACGTTAACAGGAGATTAACATGATGAAGAAGAAAAGGAAATTGCCTTGGATCAAGTTTGACGACCAATCCAAAGCAATTAATAATACAGTTGGGAATAAACCCAAAACCAATTCTAGTGAATATAGTGAAATTATCCAGCACAATATATGCTCTACAACCACTAACATGGTGTTGTA
>JAESSM010000240.1 GCA_016764115.1 Bacteroidia bacterium
ATTGAGATCATGGAGCCTGAAGAATTATCTTTATGGCTTTATATAGATAATGCACATTGCGGCCAGGATGACGGAGGTGCTTTGGTAATGATTACCGGAGGAACAATGCCTTACAATATTCTTTGGGATGACGACAGTACTCAAACTGCTGATACTGCATTTAATCTTTATTCAGGAATGTATCATGTTTATGTAGATGATTCAAATGGTTGCGCTACAGATGATTCTATCATGGTTTATGATATTGATGGACCAACACTTTCAGTTGAAGGAGTATGGGATGTAAGCTGTTTTGGTGGTAATGATGGTAGTGCTGAAGTATCTACAATTGATGGTACAGAACCATTCATGTATATGTGGAGTGATGGACAAACTACTGAAGATGCCTGGAGTTTGATGATGGGAGACCATTACTTAACGGTTACTGATGATGCAGGCTGTATGGCTTATGACACTGTTTCTATTAGTGAGCCTGAAGCACTTAAACTTTCAATGAAATCAACAGATGTAAAATGCAATGGAGTTTGTGATGGTAGCTTGGTTGCTTCTGTTTCAGGTGGCACCTTGCCTTATAATTATACATGGAATGATACTTTGGGCAGTACATCATTTACATTTGGTTTGTGTGCAGGTAATTATACTTTGTCTGTTGTAGATGCCAACGGTTGCATAGTTGGTACTGCCAATATGATTACGGAACCAGACCTACTGGTTCTTGAGCTTGACTCAATAGCGAATTCTGGTAGTGACATTGACGATGGTATGGCTATAGTGACTGTTACTGGTGGAGTAACTCCATATAATTATTTGTGGGATGATCCTAACAGTCAAACAACAGATACCGCAAGTGGATTATATGGTTTCTTTTATTACACTGTTATTATTACAGATAGTAACGGATGTGTTGCATCAGATTCAATATATGTAGATCAATTGATAGGAATCAATCAATTAGAGGGAGTCAGTAAATTTAATCTTTATCCAAATCCAAGTAAAGGTTTCGTTACAATTGAAGTTGATTTGAATAATGAAAAAGCAACCGAGTTAGAAATAATGAATGAAACCGGACAATTGGTTTACAAAACTGAGTTGAACAATACTGGTATAATTAGAAAAGAATTGGATTTGAGTAAATTCTCAAAAGGGATTTATCAAATTAAGATAATTACGAGTCAGTCAGTAATAACTCGCCAGTTGTTCTTGGTTAGGTAGGGTATTAAAATGTCATCCCGAACGTAGTGAGGGATCTTGTATCATAGTGATAACCAAGATTCAAGATTCCTCTTTCGATAAATCGGAAATCGGAATGACAGCTTTTCTTTTACTTTAAAATATCCCAGACTAAAACGGAGCCTCACTATCACTGATCTCCGGAGGAGCTTCAGTGTATTGGGGGGTTTGGTCAAAGTCATTCGGGGCTGCATTAGGCGTTTCAATTTTCCACGACCTTACCGAGGTATACCATTTCCCATTGAACTCCCTGCTTTCCAGTGATATATGAGCAGTTACTTCATCATTAACTTTCAAGTTATACTGATCTATTTTATCACCCCAAACTCCAAAACAGACCTTTTTGGGATAGTCACCTTTAGTTTCAAGAACATACTCTTGTAACTGCCAGGGGCCTTTAGCTCCTTCGCCTCGTTTAATATCCAAGACATCAATTATTTTTCCTGTTATTTCCATGATTATAAGTTTAGATTACAAAACTATCCAATTTTGAAACATTAAAAACTTTCGTAGCAAGATTGTGGATAAAGTGTTTGGGATAATAAGGCTTTTTCATAGAAACATATCGTATGCACAAAACGTAAAAACATCAACTAAACTTCACAGCCATGAAATACATATTTTTAGTAATACTCAGCCTTGTAATTATCAATCCATTACTATCTCAGGATACAGAATCTAATGATGAAACCGGAAAGCAGGATATAAAATTTAACGATGAAACCGAAGAAGAAAAGAACTGGAAGGATAAAACTAAACTTGAATTTATTATTGGAACTGCTAATTGCTTAACAGATTTAGGAGGTACAGATGAGCAAGCAGGTGAAGGATTAGCGGGGTTTAGAGATTTGGAAATGAAAACAACGAGGCATGTGATTGGTTTTGGCGTGGAGCACCGGTTGGGTGGGCATTTGTACCAAAAATTAGCTTTGTATCATGCTAAAGTTTCTGGAAGTGATGCTTTGACCAATAATCCTAAAAGAAGATGGAGAAATCTGAGTTTTAGATCACCAATTGTAGAACTCTCTTATCAAATAAGGTTTACAATAAATAATGACCAGGGAGGACATAGATATAAGTTAAAGGGTGTTAGGGGAAGAAAATCATTACAAGTAAACACCTATTTTGTATTTGGAATAGGAGCATTTTGGTTTAACCCCAAAGCAAAATATAATGGTAATTGGGTGGCATTACAACCATTAGGAACTGAAGGGCAAGGACAGAGTGCCATTGAGTTTAACGGTAAAACCATAACTCCTTCGAGCAAATATTCAAGAATTTCAATGGTATTACCTATGGCTATTGGAATGACAAGACAGGTAAATAGAGATATGAGTGTTGCCCTGGAGATGTCATATAGAAAAACTTTTACAGATTATTTAGATGATGTAAGCACAGTATATTATGACCAATTTGCGTTTTCTGATCCTGTTGCCGCTGACTTATCTATTAGATCGGATGAACTGGATTCTTCATTAGATCCAGAATACAGTAGTACGTATAGTGGTGGATATCCCTCCATACTAAATGAACCGGGTCAAGGAAGAGGAGATCCGGATGATAAGGATGGCTATTTGTTTTTTAGCATCACTTTCAAGAAAAGATTAAGGTAGCTGAATCGTAGATTAATAATTCCTTACCTTTAACCTATGAGGTGGGCTTTTCACAATTTTCAATTTTCAATTTTCATTTATCGATTTAGAATTATCCGATTCTTTATTACCTGTTTATTTCTCCCCGCATTTTGTTCATTGAGTTTAGCGCAGCAAAATGTTATTGATTCTTTAGAACAACAATTAGTTGAAGCTAAATCAGATTCATCCAGGGTTTTGATCTTACTGGAAATTACTAAAAACCACATGTTGGCTTCTTCCCAAGATGCCTTCACCTATGGATTGCAATCCCTTGATCTTTCTAATCAAATAGGCTTTAATAGAGGTAAGGCAGAAAGCTTATTGAATCTTGCTCATGCGCACAATAGTGATGGCAATTATGAAGAAGCTAAACAATATTGTCTCAAGGCAATTGAGGTGTACAAACTTGATTCAAACCACATCCATATTAGTGAAACATTGAATTTCATTGGTAGGATAAATAGTCAGCAGGGAGAATATAAAAATGCCTTAGAGTATAAATTTAAATCGCTTAGAATCTTGGAAGATTTAATTAATAAGAATAAAGATAATAACGAAAATAATAAGCTCATTGCTGAACAACACGTGTCTTTAGGAAATACCTACAGGGATTTAGGAAATACCGACTTAGAATTGGACTATTATGATAAAGCTCTTGAGATATTTATAGAGTTGGATGATTCCTCTGGCATTACAGGCTGTTTCAATGAAATTGGCTTTGCCTATTTCTGGACAAGAGACTTCGATAGTTCATTAAGTTATCATAAGCAAGCATATGGCATTTCTATGCGAAATGAAGATAAGGATGGGATTAAAAGATCATTAAACTTTCTAGGTCTATGCCTTATGCAACAAGGTGATTTTACCAAAGCCATAGAATATTTTCAGCTACTTAAAGATATACAGCTTTTGTCTAACAATATCATGTTTGCAGTAGGATTATCTAACAATATAGCTCTATTGTATACACAGATGGGGGAATTTGATAGAGCGATAAGCGCATTTAAGGAATGTGTTGAAATTTGCGAGAAGAATGATGACAAAGGGCAACTGATTGGTTCATTGTTGAATTTATCCGGGATATATTCATCCTTGGGAAAACTTAACTTAGAAGAAAGTAGTCTTGTGAAAGCATATTTCCTCTCCAAAGAGACGAACTCTATAATAGATATAAAATCAATTTCATTAGAATTATCACAGTATTATGAGAAAACTCATCTATACGAAGATGCTTACAAATACTATAAGCATTATGCCACATTCAAAGACAGCATCTTTAATGAGAAAAAATCCAAAGAAATAGGAAAGCTAGAGGCAAAGTATGAGTTAGAGAAAGCTGAAACCGAGAGAAAACAAGCTGAAGAAGAACAAATAAGAATAGCGCAGGAAAAACTGGACAGAAGAAATCAGCTACAGTATTCCGGAATTCTAATTGTTCTCGTTCTTGTGTTCCTAGGAGTTTTCGGACTCGCGAAAGCAGCAATACCAGTTCGGGTAATCGAAGGGTTTGTTTTCTTTTCGTTTCTATTATTTTTTGAGTTTCTGCTGGTGTTTATTGATCCCTATATTGAGCAACTTGCAGGGACTGGACCTGCATATAAGTTATCAATTAATGCGGTTCTTGCTGCAATGATATTTCCCTTGCACTCGATTATGGAGCGGTACTTGACCGGGAAAGTTATCAAGAAAGATAAGAAGAAGAGTGTGCAAGGAACAAAAGCGTTACTACTCGCAGGACTTATAATAGCCAATGCAAACTTGTTTGGGCAGTCAGAAAAAGTCGATTCTTTAATTACAGAATTAGATAATACTAATGAAGTAGATTCAAAATATCATCTCCTAAACAAAATAGCCCGAACATTGGTTTACACCAATCCAAAAGAATCTAATGTCTATGCGTTAAAAGCAATGGAAATGGTAGATCAGATCAGCGATTCAACTGAAACAACCACAGCATTACTTAACCTGGCCAATTCTTATTATCTCATTGGAAGCTATGAAGAGGCATTAATTAACTACAATAAATTACTGAAGTGGCAGGAAAAATTGAATAACCATAGTGGTATTGCAAGTGCATATCAAGGGATTGGTACAGCTCATTATTACCGCGGAAACTTACCAATGGCACTTAAATATTTTTTTAAACAGTTATCCATTGGTGAGAAAATGGAAGATCGCCATAAAATTTCTTCAGCCCAGATCTGGATTGGTGTGGCATATCTGGGGTTAAATGAATTTAAAGAGGCAAAAAAATACTACTTAAAAGCGCTAAAGATTTCTCAGGAGATCAACCACAAAGAGAATGTTGCAAACTGCATTCTGAATATTGGAAATATTTTAATGCAAGAAAGGAACTTTGTGGAGGCCAAAGAATACCTGACCAAAGGCTTGAATTATTGTAAAGAAATTGGAATGGATTATAATATGATTTTAACAAGTCTTGCTTCCGTTCATAAACATCTTGGAGAATTTGAAGTAGCAAAGGAAATATTGGATGAGAGTATATTATTGTCAAAGAAGAATGGTGCTAAGTATATACATGCAATAGCACTTATAGAAATTGCTCTGGTAAAACACCAGTTAGGATATTCTGTTGAGGACATAATTGTTGATGAAGGAAACTTATCCTATCATATTACCAAAGAGATCGGATCATTGGATTTACTAAAAGAGTCCTGTAGAATTTTAAGTGACCTATACGTAATACAAAATGATCATAAAACTGCATTAGAATATTTTAAAGAAGGTGTTGCAGTTAAGGATTCTCTTATCAATGAAGAGAAAAGTAAAGAAATAGGAAGGTTGGAAGCCAAATATGAATTTGAAAAAGAGGAAGCAGAGCGAAAAAGAATTGAGAATGAAGAATTAAGAATTCAGAATGAAAAAGTAGCCAGGAGAGATCAATTACAGTATTCAGGAATAATGATTGTTTTGGTTTTGGTTTTTCTTGGAATCTTTGGGTTAGCTAAGGCAGCTATTCCAATTAGGATTGTAGAGGGTTTTGTGTTTTTTTCGTTCTTACTGTTTTTTGAATTTTTATTGGTTTTACTTGACCCCTACATCGAACAATATACAGGAGGAGAGCCAATGTGGAAGCTGGTGGTTAATGCGGGATTGGCGGCATGCATATTTCCATTACATTCATTTTTTGAGAAAATACTTAAAGAACGAATTGTGAAAGATCAAGAAAAGAATCGAGCAGCATAAAAAAGGATGTGGATTCTATTATTTTGGTGATTAGTGAATTCATAATTATTCGTAATTCGTAACATTACTTCAACAACCCCTCCGTATTCAGAAATCTTAAGCCAACTAATTCATCATATTCACTGCCCCATTTTCTGTGGTAAACATAAATGGCGTAGGTATTTCCTGTGTCATAATAACTTCCTTCAATTACTGAGCTATCTCCTTTCTTTTCGTTATTCTTTACAAAAATGTATTCGTAATTATAGAACCCTTGCTTTAAATATTGAGTTGTTTCGTAGTAAGAATTGTCTTTATTATAAACAAGCATGTTCTCATTTGATAGGTTCCAGTTTGAAAATCCGCCTACCAGGTAAAAGTTTCCGTCTTTTTTCGGTTCATGATAATGTAATTTAAAATGAATTTTGGCATAATCAGCTTCAATGTGATCATTAAAACCTTCCTGAATCTTGATCACAAACTTCCCATCATAGTCGCTATATACGGATTTTAGAAGTTTTCCCCACCGTTCTTCATCTTCATTTAAGTAAACATGATTTACCTTATCTTCAATGGTAATTAATTTGGTGAATTTTGTCAAAAAGCGAAGACTCCTAAAATCTACCCAGCGATATTGATTCCCAGCAATAAACTCATTTCTTCTGTCAAGGTCATAATAGATTTGTCCCTCATGGATAATAGTTGGCATTAAGTTGGTAACCACATTGTCTATTCTATTATTTTGGGTAATAACTACTCTCAGATCTGCATTTGGGTTATCAATCGGATAATTTTTGTGATTGACCTCAAAATCTAATTCATGTCCTTTGGGTCTGTCTTTAGAAAAAAATGTTCTATTAATTCTTGCAGTAACCCCAACTTTGGTTTGTATAATCCTGAATCTATGCATCAACACAATATTTTCAGGATCGAAATCCTGAAATACTTTTATTACATAGTTGCCTGAAATTTTTGGCTGCAAATTATCGGAGGGAAATTCCAGTTGATAATGTGTAAATGATTGTAGCGTATTAAAGGAGAATTGATAATCAGTTAACTGCTCATCCATGTAACCGTTAATATATTGATGATCCATGATGTCGGATTCTTTCCAATCATAACTACAATGGATAATTGTATAAGAGTAGTCTTTAATATCCCCATCAAGGTCATCAAATTTCAGAATGAGTTTATCTTCTGATCGAAGTTCAATTACTGGTTCCAGATCCTCATAGGGAGTTTTGTAAAGAAGAACAGTCTTAATATTTTCTTTGTATGATTTGCTTGCAAAAGGTTCGTAATATTTATCATAATAATCTGCTTCCTGAGAATGGATGCAAATTGGGAGGGTGATTAATGCGAGTACGTGGAGGAGTCTCATTCTTCAATATGTAACTACAAAAAGCATGATATCTTACAAAGTAAGAAACAAAGAAACTAAAATCTTAAAAATCTGGCATTTTTTCAAACAAATAATTACCTTTGCGCTCTATTTCAGGAAGGTACAAATTTACATCATGTCAAAAACAATAAATCTTACCAAAGGCTTTGATATTAAATTAGTTGGAAAAGCTGATAAAAGTATTGAAGATTACTCTTCTGAAACATATGTTGTAAAGCCTGTAATCGACTATCTGGGAATAAGGCCTAAAATTTGTGTGGAGGTAGGTGATGAGGTAAAAGCCGGAAGTCCTTTAGTTTTTAATAAAGATAATGAAAGAGTAATAATTGCTTCTCCTGTAAGCGGTGAAATAGTAGAGGTTGTTAGGGGACATAGAAGATCGCTGGATGAAGTTAGAGTATTAGCAGATAAAAAGAATGAGTACGAAGATTTTGGAAAGGGAGATCCCTCTTCAATGAATAGAGATGAGGTTATTGTTAAAATATGCAAAAGCGGTGTTTTTGCAGGCATGATGCAAAGGCCATTTGCAATTGTTGCAAACCCTGATGATACTCCTAAAGCTATTTTTATTTCATGTTTTGATACTTTCCCATTAGCAGCAGATCTTAACTTTGTTGTAGAAGAAGAGAAAGAAGCGTTTCAAACCGGAATAACTGCTTTAACAAAATTAACCGAAGGAACAGTTCATTTAAATATTAATGGTAAAGGAGAAACTTCTTCAGTATTTCAAAATGCAGAAGGAGTACAGGTCAATAAATTTTTCGGAAAACATCCTGCAGGTTGCATCGGAATACAAATTCATCATCTTGACCCAATCAATAAAGGAGAAGTTGCCTGGTATATGAATCCTCAGGATGTGATTACCATTGGTAAATTATTCCTTGAAGGAAAATACATTCCACAAAGGGTAATTGCCTTAACAGGGCAGTCTGTTAATAAGAGACAATACTATAGAACCCTTGCTGGTGCTTGTATTGATAAGTTAGTTGAGAATAATGTAGAAGAAGGTAATCTTAGATATATTACTGGAAATGTCCTTACCGGAAAACAAATAAGTGAAAAAGGATACTTAGGATATTTTGATAATCAGATAACAGTAATACCTGAAGGTGATCAGGCCGAATTTATGGGATGGATCATGCCTAGCTATG
>JAESSM010000132.1 GCA_016764115.1 Bacteroidia bacterium
ATAGGTGAATTGTTTTTTGAATCCAATAATCAGTAAAACAACCAGGATGCCATATACAAATGCATGTGCAAATTTGTCGAAAGTAATATCTCCCCATAACGGAGTTGGCGGTAAAGCACTCTTAGGTGATAGTGTGAGGACCAAGATCGCCCACGCCCACAAAATCCCAAATAAATTGTATCGGAGAAACACGTCTGCTAAATTATTAATTCCTAATTTCTAATTCCTAATTATGGGTTATTATAATTTAGTAATTATGATTTAGAAATTAGTACTTAACTAAGTGTTTCTTTATACGCTGCTGCGTCCAGTAATGATTCAAGTTCAGAAGGATCTGATAGTTTGATCTTGACCAACCAGCCGTCTCCATAAGGATCTTCATTAACTACTTCAGGAGTGGATTCCAATTTGTCATTTACTTCAAGAACTTCCCCGCTTACCGGCATAAAGAGGTCGGAAACTGTTTTAACTGCTTCAATAGTTCCAAAAACGTCTTCTTTGTTTAAAGTTTCTCCTTGGGTTTCTACTTCAATATACACGATGTCGCCAAGTTCACCTTGAGCAAAATCTGTAACTCCAATTAATGCTTCTCCGTCTTCTACCTTGATCCATTCGTGATCCGTAGTGTATTTTAAGTTTTCAGGAATATTCATTTATAACAAATTAAGAATGAGATTTTTTATCCTTTTAAGGCTGGCAAAAATACATTTTTTTTTGATTGTGAAGATTGAAAAACCAAAAGATTTTAAGATTGTCCTAATGAATGATGCTAACACACGAATTAACAATTACACAAACCAAGGAATAACTTATCCCGACAAAGTAAACCGTAGACTCAGACCTGCACGAGTATTGGCAGTAGGATAGGAAGCAGAAGTGAATGGTTTGTTCATGGTACGTTCGTAGAAAACTTTAAGGTTTAATCGTTCATTAATTACATAATCTGCTGAAGCTCTAATCGAGATTACTCTTGAACCCTTTGTTGATTCATTTACATCCTGATCTAATCTTCTTATCATGGTTCGGTTTTTTCTTACTGAAACATCAACCCGAGTGTTAAGATCATTGTTCAGTTTTTTCTTTTCTCCTCGTATCTTAAAAGGAATTACCAGCTCTTTAAAACGGTAGCCAATTCCATAAACTTGTTCGTTTGATGTCACTGAGTTCAGTTGCAGGTTAGCAAAATTCATAGATAAGGTTCTGGATTTTTTAATCTCAAATTTAGTGATCAAACTGTTGGTCCATGTTATATCTATACTTGCTAAAGGAGCAAATTGCTCTGATATTGATATTTGCTCAATTTCACGTTCTGGAATAAAATTACCCTCGGGATTTTTCTCAGAAGATGCATCATTTTCTTCTTTATAAGTTAGAACTGTTATGAATCGATTTACATTGTACGTTGATCTATATGCATGTCTTAAGTTTACATTAGAGACATATTTTTGAGCCCATTTCAATTTAGATAATCCTCGATAGCTTATACGCCAGTTAGGTTTTGGTATTTTAGGGCGTGCGGTCAAACCAATTATGTTTGGATCTTGTTCAGTATAAGCTGCAAGAAATGCCGGAATTAGAACATCTTGAGAATTTCGACCATAGCCGTCAAAGTAGCCTGTGGAATCAATAAAACCACTGGAATTTGGATTTAAGCTACCCACTCTTCTGGAAATATTTGGCCGGTAACTTTCAAATTTTTTAAACAGTAAACTGTCTTCAATATCATTGGTAAATGCAGTGTTCCAGGTATTGTACGAAATACTATATGCTCCGTTATCTGTTGGACTTAGTGATTCAAAGTCAGGATTTTCATAATCAGGGCTTGTATTTCTAAAATACTCTTGATGCGATTTTGACTGATTACGAGTAGCATTTAAGTCGATTTTTAAATCTCGCATGGGTTCTATTGATGCCTTTAATTGTAAATTTTCAGACCAGTTTTGAAGAAGCGGATAATTTAAAGTTGTATCCGGTTCGAGCCACCCTTCTATTTCTGCCTTTTCTTCAAACCATCCTGTCTCATGCTTGGGCTGGTAGCCAAATAGAAAGTCCATTCCCGGTGCAGTCCTATTCCAATCTTGTCCTATGTATTTAGGTTTTATATTGTGATGAAATCCGGGTAGTACGGTTCCTTCAGATATAGAATAGGTAGCATTAGCGTTTCTGGCGGTCATTAACATTCTAACAAATGTGGTGGATATCTCTTTCAGATAATCCACTTTTTCCTTTTCTTCTTTTTCTTTCGTTTTGGTAGTGTCGCTGGGAGCTGTTTTAGGCTTAGGCTTTACCTTTGATTGTGGTTTATTCCTTCTCTTCTTCGCGCTATTGATCTTTCTTAAATATTTTGATTTATTATACAGCTTGGTGAAGTTTACTTGTGAATTAACAGATTGGGTATTGGAGTTTTGGATGGTATTTCCATATTCTTCTTGTTCCACCAATGACCTTGCTTCCCATGAATAGCTCGCGTTGTACCTGGTGTTAATGGTTATCCAATCTGTCCATGGGAATTTATTAATGGGTAAGTTATAACTTACGTTTGCTGTGTGATTATAGCGTAAGGGTCTGCCTAGTTTTTTGATCTCTCGTATTATTACCTGCCTGGCACTATCACTATTGATTCTTCCATTAGGTTCGTCAACTATTGCATTGGTATTGGCATTAAAATCAAATTTAAGCGCACGGGTAATATCTTGCTTAAAACTATAAGCCCTGTTCATTTTAAATGCTTTATCAAAAAATTCAGGTTGTGTAATTTCATAACTGCTGGTGTTACGCATTTGCCTTACACCAAACCTTCTGTCAATATCAGTCTTTACGGCAATTGATTTTGGTGATGTGTAGTAGTTGAAATCTTTGATAGGGCGCCAGTATTTTTTCCTTGACTTGATCAGTTTCCTGAAGGGTTTGTGGTTTTTCGGTTTTTTGCTGTAATTATATGCCAATCCTGCTTTGTAATTTCGCAAAGTATCTGCCTGTACCGTAGGACTTGATTTTGCGATCTCATTGAAAGCGTAACTGAATGTTAAGTTCTCTATATCATAAATACGTGCTTTCTTGCTTCCCTTGCGTTCTTTTCTAACATTGGTAAAGTTGATGCTTTTCCTGGTCGTTCTGTTTTGAGATCTGTATTTTAAGTCTTTTCGATCCTCATCTTCTGTCAAGGTATTGAGCTTTTCAGAAAAAGGGATATCCTGATTGAAAGGATCATATTGGGGAGTGCTTATTTTTTGGGAATAGCTTAAATACATTGGGAGTTGAATACCGTAGTTTTCAGGAAAAAATTTACCTAATTGAAAAGTTGAAGAGGCATCATATTGTGTAATGTCTTCTTTGCTTCTTTCACTGATGCTTTGTTCAATTCCGCCAAATCCGAATGTAGTTCTGCTTCCTGCTAATGTCAGAGAAGCAAAGTCGGCAAGTTTGCTTGTTATGATTCCTTTGGCGGCCCATCCTCCAGTTTCATCAAAACCCGTTAATCGCAGTTCATTTACCCAAACTTCACCACATTTATCGAAACCATCATCATTAGGTGTATCCGAGGTTGCTTTTGGGTTGCGGATCCCGATCATGATGGTTTTTACATTACTGAGGTCAGGTATGCCAACTACATAAACATTATTGTTGCCATCTTTTATTCGATATCGCTGTGATGCTGTGATATTACTATTTGCTTTCACCGCTACATCTCTCGCTAATTTAACTTGACGTAATATCTCCAGTGGTAGTTCCAAATGGTTTTCCGCTGGCCATACTATTTTTCTGTCTGATTC
>JAESSM010000102.1 GCA_016764115.1 Bacteroidia bacterium
GTTATTATTCAGCCATTGCATGTTATCAAAAAAAAATGGTGTGCCCCCTCCTGTGGCATAAACTACTTTTTGATTGTGATTGGTTTGTTTAAGTACCTTTCTCTCTAGCTTTCTGAAATGCCCAGCACCTTTATCTAAAAAGATCTCATTGATAGATCGATTTTCTTCTCTTTCGATCAGATCATCAATATCGAAGAAATTAAAACCTATTTTGTTAGCAAGCCTCTTTCCAAGTGTAGTTTTACCTGCACCCATAAATCCGATAAGATATATTCGGTATCCCTTTATCCTGCTTCGGCTCATATTATTCAAGTATCGACCTGATGTCTATCTCGGATAACGATTTAAAGAATGACTCCTCGGTTACTATCAATTGATTGGCCACTTCAGATTTTCTTTGTTGTAAACCCAATATCTTTTCTTCAACGGTATTCTTAGCAATAAACTTATAGGTGAATACAGTTTTAGCTTGCCCAATTCTGTGGGAACGATCAACCGCTTGCCGTTCAATAGCAGGGTTCCACCAGGGGTCGACAATAAAAACATAATCTGCTGCAGTCAAATTTAACCCCAACCCTCCAGCTTTAAGAGATATAAGAAATAATTTCAGATCATCGTTGCTTTGAAAATCATTAACCACTCGTTTTCTTTCATTTTGATTGGTGCTTCCATCCAAATAGGCATAGCATAAATCTTGCTTATCAAAAAATCTTCTAAAAAGGGTAAGTTGCTTCACAAACTGGGAATACAATAATACCTTATGCCCTTCGGCAATTACACTCTCTACCATACGTGTTACTTCCTCGAATTTACCTGATGAGGCCGTATAAAAATCATCAACCAAAACTGGGTGATTTGCAATCTGGCGCAATTTGGTAAGTCCCTGAATGATAGAAATCCTTGATTTCGCAACACCAAAATTGGTAATAGACTTAAGTATTTCATTCCTGTAAGAAGATTTAACTTCCTCATAATATTTGTACTGTTCCTCTGACATTTCGCAATAAGTTACCTGCTCTATCTTTTCAGGTAATTCTTTTGCAACCTGTTTTTTTGTTCTTCTTAAGATAAATGGTTTGATAATTACATGAAGTTTGTCGCGTTTTACCTCATCCTTATCCCGCTCAATTGGTATTACAAAATTATCTTTAAAATAGGTTTGAAGTCCTAATAACCCAGGATTAGCAAATGACAATTGCGACCACAAATCCATAACTGTATTTTCGATGGGAGTTCCAGATAAGATCAGTTTGAATTGTGAATTTAATGAAGCCACTGCTTTTGAAATTTGCGAAGTAGGGTTTTTAATTATCTGGCTTTCGTCTAAAATGATATAATTGAAGTAATACTGTTTTAAAATTTCAGTATCCAATCGAGCTATACCATAAGAAGTTAATATCAGATCATAACCAGAAAACAACGATACATCTTTCTCCCTCTCCGTTCCTGTATAAGCAAATACTTTCAATTTAGGGGTAAACTTAGCCGCTTCCTGGTCCCAATTATGTATCAGGGAAGTAGGCATTACAATTAAAGAAGCTTGCTTCTCACCATTTTCTTTTTGCTTTTGCAATAAAGCCAATGTCTGGATAGTTTTACCAAGACCCATATCATCCGCAAGACATCCTCCAAAACGATATTGATTCAAAAAGCACAACCAATCATAGCCAGCCTTTTGATAGGTTCTTAATTCTCCTTTAAAGTTTTTGGGAAGGTCTGATTCTGCAATTTCTTTGAAATCTGACAAGCCTTCCAGTTTCCTATCCATTGAAAGCTGTGCAAGCTGGTTGTTTCTCAAATTTTGAACGATCCCAACATGGTACTTTTTCAACTGAATAGAGCTAGAGTTATTTGAAAATTCAAATAGGAACTTAAACTGGGCAAACCACTCCTCTGGAATAACAGCAACTTCTCCTCCGGGTAAAATATACTCCCGAATTCCTTTCAAAACATAATCCCTTAAATCAACGAAATTAACCTCGTACTTTCCAAATTGAACGGTCGCTTTTACATCAAACCAGTCACTTTGTTCATCTATTTTAAATGATAATTGAGGAGTTGTAAAATAAATTTGCTGATCTCCTTCTTTCCTTATCTCAAATCCATGTTTAGTTATAAGGTCAAAATTCTGTTGCAACCAGTCTGTTATCTCATAATTTTTCAGTGCAGCTAACTTATCGTCAGTACTTTGAAACATGTTTAGCTGCTCAACTGTTTCTTCTACCCCATTCACTCTGTTTTCAATTCTAAAACCAGAACCTTCTGTTGGCCTCAATCCCAAACTAATCAACAGGTCTATTTTATGTTGTTCCCAGGTAAACGATCTTTTTATTCTTGTGAAATTATAAGAACCATTGTTCTCATTAAATGTTACATATGCCTTTCTGCTTGACCGGTACGGGTACATATTATCACCATACTTAAAGTAAAGAGCAATTACCACATCTGCATTCCATACTTGCTGAATTTGCAAAACCGGTTTTGCCTCAAATTTTTCATTAATTATCTCAAAGCCTTCCGCATGAACCCTATATTCTTCCAATAATGGCTTAACAAAAGTTTTAAGATACGTAACTTCTGAACTTTGTGGAATCTGAATAAATGCTTTTTTAAGAAACGGTTTTAATTTCCTACCATCTAGTCCAAACTCAAATTGGTAAAGGGTTTTGTCCAGAAGCATTAAGGCAGGTTTTGCAGAAATGAGTTTAGCATCTTTATGAATAAAACTTACCCGCTCTTCTTTGTATTTTATCGTTGGGAAATACCTTATCTGTCCATTCTCCCTTTTAAAATGAAATAAAACCGTAGCGCCTTCATCCGTTAGATTTATTTCTTCCCAAGTGGGATTTCCATCTTTACCCATTACAAAAAGTGATTTTTGTTCGAGCAAGTCTATTATTTTTCCAATATTAGATTCAATCTCGGATCTCACTACTGTATGCATTTCTTCATTATAAACATTTGTAAAAAAATCCGTTGGCTTTGGATTATCATCAGCATATTTCTTAATGAGATACCTTTGATCACACTTTTCTAAAATGCTTATCAGTTTGTGATCATAATTATCCAAAAATTGATCAAAATCTCCTGCAGTATTACTGAAAAGCCTTTGATGAGACAACGTATAGTTCCCTTTACTGTTTATCTGGACAATATGGGGTTCAAACAAGTAACCCAAATATGAATGTTCATATAGTGAATAAACTATTTTACATGGTTGCGTAGTTGTAACCTTGAGGTGATCTTGTTTATATCTAGTTCTCATAAATTGGGGTCAAAAAAGCTATGGAAATTCTTTATTGGGAAAGAATCACCGTCAAACAAAACCACAAATTTAAGTATTATTTAATGAGTTGGAAGTGTTCTTGAGAATTTGTGGAAAACTTTTGAATATCCAAATAACCACTTGAAAAGATAAAATCAGGCTTGGAACTCGATCTCGCCTGAAAAAACAAAAGCTGCTGGGCCTTGTAAGTAAATGTTATTAAAATTACCATCCCTGTGATCAAAACTTACCGTCAAATTACCCCCTTGAGTTAACACTTGCAATTGCATAGTATTTAACTCATATTTCAAGAATGAGCATAATGCAGAGGCTGTTACTCCTGTTCCGCAAGACAATGTCTCATCCTCAACACCTCTTTCATAAGTTCTAATTCGAATGCCAGAATTGGCTTTCTGAACAAAGTTCACATTCGTTCCTTTGGCTCCAAACCTTTCATTATACCTGATCTCACTTCCCTCTTTTCTCACATCTATTTGATCCACATCATCTACAAAAACTACATAGTGTGGAGATCCGGTATCCAAGATATAATAGTCATCTCCAACTTCAACTTCATTAACATTCGTCATTTCTATACTAATATTATTATCAACGATAGACGCACTATGCTTCCCATCACAGGCCAAGAAGACAGTATCATTTTCAATTATACCAATGGATTGAGTATATGCAATCACACATCTGGCACCATTACCACACATTGATCCTTCCCTTCCATTAGCATTGAAATACACCATTTCAAAATCACAATCATCATGAGCTTGAATTAATATTACGCCATCAGCACCAATACCATAACGCCTATGGCATATTGTTTTGTAAAACTCGGAATTCTCTCTTGGAAGAATTAAGTCTCTGTTATCAAAAATAATAAAGTCATTACCGGTTCCCTGATATTTAGCAAATGACAGCTTCACACTAACTTATCTGTAAAGTTCGGCTTGAATACTTTTTCCCGGAGATTCTATTTTGAGCTTTTCATCCTCTAAAGTAATTTTCAATGAATCTGAGTAGTCAACTCCAAATAACTGAAATTCATTTTTACTATTGACATAAAACACAGGTTTAAAATAAGTCGATTGCCAAAATTGTACTTTGAAATTTTCTTTTAGGAACATGGTTTTCGACCTGATCGTTACATCAAAGTTATTGACTTTCATCAATTTTGATTTTTGAATTAAATCGATAATTTTTGTACTGGAACTAGATAAAGTTATAGTAGTATCTTTCTCTTTTGACTGACCATA
>JAESSM010000241.1 GCA_016764115.1 Bacteroidia bacterium
AGCAAATTCTGCAACTGTATCTGCAATACGTTCAGACCCCACATCTATCACTTTAACTGCATCTGATTCTGATCTTGGTTCTGGAGAATCTTTAGAATTTATAATTTTAACATCACCTTTTGGAGGCTCACTTGATTATACTGGAATAGTTCCAAATGAATTACGCCGGTTTGTTTTTGGGGGTATGCGCAGAATGTCGAAGAAACAATAATGGGCGCTTTCGTTGCAGGATCGGTTTACTTCATATTACAAGCCATAACCAAAAGCAGTATCCCATTTTTAATGTTAGGAGGAATATTTATTTTTCTAAGCAGCTTTTGCAAGGGAATTCAAGGTCTTTTTCCAATCACATCCGTTTTCATTTATTGGTTAATTACCAAGAATATTTCATTAAAGAAAATGCTCTCTTTTAGTATCATACTAATTAGCATACCCACTGTTATTTATTTACTATTATTCACACATGATCCTGTAATAGCAAGTTACAACGCCTATTTCCAGGACAGGTTGGTTGGAACATTTAAAACAGAAAATATGGCAACAACTACCAATAGGCTATACTTGGTCTATCGGTTATTATGCGAACTACTTCCAGCGATAGCTATTTGCATTCTTATTGCCATTATTAATAATAGATATAAAACACCAAAACTTACCAACCCTAATCTTAAAATTGTTGTTTTTTTCATTTTATTGGGATTATCAGGATCCATTCCATTAATTGTAACCTTAGAACAAAGAGGGTTTTACCTTATTACTTCTATCCCTTACTTCTCGATAGGATTGGCAATGATATCCTCTACTAAACTAATAGCTTTATTAGAGAAAATAAGCATAACTTCTCGTGGATTTAAGATTTTAAGAATAACCTCAATAATTCTATTAATAGTTGCACTCTCTCTATCAGGTCTAATGTTAGGGAAGACGAAAAGAGATCATGATGTATTACACGATGTTTATTTAATTGGAGAGACTATTCCAAAGTTCAGCATTATTGGAGTACCTTATGAAATAAGGAGTATTTGGGCATTACAGGGCTATTTTGTAAGACATTTTAATATCGGATTAGATGCATCCGCACAAAATCACAAATATTTCATGATTGAGAAAAAATCAATACCACCTAAGAATTATAAAGAAATGCAACTAGATTTAAAAAGGTTTAGAATTTTGGAAAAGATATATTAGTTTAAAGATAATGAACTAACAATTCCTTAAGTGAATTATACGTATCTCCAACAATTCCTTCCAGTTCCAACTGATTCATCCATTTTACTGTAGAAATATCTTCCTCTATTTGTGGTTTCAAGTCCTCATCATCACTCCTCATCTCAAACCAATAAGTAGTTTTTAAATACTTCGTACCAACCACTTCGTATGTATGATAAGTAGGAATTAATTCTTTAACAATTTCTAAAGATTCAATACCACATTCTTCTTTTACTTCACGAATTGCTGTTTCTTCTGTTGATTCTTCCTGCTCCACTTTGCCTTTTGGAAGATCCCACATTCCTCTCCTGAATATCATTAAAGTTTCACCGTTTGAGTTCTTGACAATTCCACCTGCTGCATCTATTAATTCAAACTGGGTTCTTACTGAATTTAACATATCATCTAACCGTTCACTCTTTAATACAGCTGAATCAATCAGCCCTTTTTCTAATTCAGACACTACCTCATTTATGGTTTGAATATTAGGATTCTCGTAAATATTAGTTGAAACTTCATCGCACTCAACATCACTAAAATCAAGTAAAATAAGTGGATTATTGTTGATATAAATTTTATACATTTGCCTAATGATTGAAGCAAAAGAGGATACAGCCCTAAAAATAGCAGAATATCTATTACAAATCAAAGCTATAATCATTCGGCCAAATGAACCATTTACCTGGGCCTCAGGATGGAAATCTCCAATCTATTGCGATAACAGAAAAGCACTTTCCCACCCGGCTATTAGAACCCATATACGCCAAAAACTTGGTGAAGCAATCACTTCAGAATTTGGCAATATAGATGCAATTGTGGGTATTGCTACAGCCGGAATTGCCCAGGGAGTATTGGTAGCAGAAGAATTAGGCTTACCTTTCGCTTATGTAAGGCCAAAACCAAAAGAACATGGCCTTAAAAATCAAATTGAAGGTGATATTCAGCCAGGTTCCTCGGTTGCAGTTATAGAAGATTTGGTTTCTACAGGTGGAAGCAGCTTGAAAGCTATTGCAGCATTGAAAGATAACAACTGCGATGTAAAAGGACTAGTTACCATCTTCAGTTATAATTTCAAGATCGCTAAACAAAATTTCAAAGATGCCAAATGCAGATTCGTGTCATTATGCGATTACGATACTTTAATCAAACAAGCAAAAAACAGCGGCTTTATTGATAAAATCGACATTAAGACATTAAAGGCTTGGCGCGATGATCCGGAAAATTGGGGGCAAGAAATTAGTACTACCAGTGTCTCTCCCTGATTCAGCAAAAGCAATATTCTATTTTCAACTCACGTTTTTATTAAGTTCATCTCTAACAAAACAGTTGGTCTTTAATTAGTATTTTAGAGGCACTTACAGATCATGCAAAGCCTATTAAACATAGTCATTTCATTTGAAGATTATTCTCTATGGTTCATTTCGCTTTGCATCTTTCTAGGATCTTTATACTCACTTATTTTATATAGAAAATCAAAAGTATTCTCTGAGTCTCCAAAATGGATTACACTTTTTCTATCAATAATTAGAGCAGCAACAATTACCATATTAGCTATACTACTTTTAAATCCATTAATCACATCATTAATAAGACATCTTGAAAAACCAATAATTATCTTTGCCCAAGATGAATCTGAATCAATCACCATTGCATCATCCACTTTCTACCAAATAGGAGATTCATCAAATTTTAGAATTAGATACCCTCAACAGGTAAATACTCTACTTGAAAAACTTTCAGAAGACTATGAGATCCGGACATACCAATTTGGAAGTAATCTTAAGCTAAATACTAAATTTACATTTAAGGAAAAGCAAACAGATATATCCGCCCTTTTCAAGGATATTGAGTCAAGGTATGATAATAGAAATATTGGAGCTATCATAATTTCCAGTGACGGGCTGTATAACAAAGGCATTAATCCTATTTACGCTTCACAAAAGATCAATGCTCCTATCTATACCATTGCCATGGGAGATACAACAATTCAAAAAGACTTAAAAATCACAAAAGTCAGAAACAATGAATTAACATTTTTAGGGAATAACTTTCCAATTGAAATTTCCATAAATGCAGATCAATGCCAGGGAGATAAAACGCTTCTTAAGATCATTCATAATGATAGATCAATATTTCAAAAAGAGTTACAGATTAATAAGAATGCATTCTCTACCACCATATCAACCACTCTAAAAGCTATCCAGAAAGGTGTACAGCACTATAAACTACAACTTTCATCCATAGAAGGAGAGATAAGCTATCAAAATAACATTAAGGATATTTTTATTGATGTTATTGATTCCAGGCAGAAAATACTGCTACTGGCCAATGCTCCTCACCCAGACTTGTCAGTTTTAAAAAATGCGTTGGAACAAAATCAAAATTATGAAGTACAAACTATCTTAATTAAACAATTTTCAAACAATTCTTTAAATATTGATAAATACAATTTGGCAATCCTTCATCAATTACCTTCTAAAAAATACAATATTCAATCTTTCATTAACGCACTTAAAGAAAAAGAAATCCCTACTCTTTACATCATCGGTACACAAAGCTGGTTATCTTCATTTAATAACCTAAAATTGGGTATGCAAATAAATCATAGCCGCAACAGATACAATGAGATTCAAGCGACTATTAATACAGAATTTGATGCTTTTACATTGAGTGAAGATCTAAAATTAAGAGTGATCGATTTCCCTCCTTTGATAGCGCCATTTGGTAACTACCTCGTGAACAATCTCGACAATACATTATTATATCAAAAAATTGGAAATGTTAATTCCAGTTATCCACTGTTGACTTTTTTAGACAGAGGAAGCTATAAAATAGGGATACTTGCTGGTGAAGGTATTTGGAAATGGAAATTACAGGAATATGCCCAATATCAAAACCACAATTCTACCAACGAATTGATTACTAAGACTGTTCAATATCTTGCAACAAAATCCGACAAAAGGCAATTTAGATTGGTTAACACCAAAAGTACTTTCCTTGAAAATGAAGTAATCAAATTTGGGGCAGAAGTTTATAATGACAGCTATGAATTAATAACAGATCCTGAAATAAGTATAAAGTTTACCGATGCAAAGGGAAAGTCTTTTCCATATACTTTCAACAAAACATCAAATAGCTACACATTGGAGGCAAGTCTTTTTAAATCAGGCACTTATCAATACGAAACGCAAGTTCAAATTGGAAAAGAGCTTCATCAATTAAATGGCACTTTTACAGTAAAACCCATACAAATTGAATCTCAGTCTACGGTTGCTAATCATCAATTACTTTATAACTTGGCAAAAAGTCATGGTGGAGAAATAATTTATCCGACCCAAATTGAAAGTCTTCCTGAACTGATCAATCAAAGAGAAGACATGCAAGCAGTATCTTATACAACAAAAAAATCACAGGCTATTATCAATTTACCTGGAATTCTAATTCTTTTAATCCTGCTTTTGGCTGTTGAATGGTTCGTTAGAAAACGAGAAGGAGGAATTTAACAATTTGCATTATTATTTAATCTGATTAAATTTCGGGTAAAAGCATTTCTACAATTTTAACATCCCAAGTGACCTTCAATTCAAATCAAATTTTGCGCGGTTACCTGTTCGTTTTTCTGTTTCTTATTTGTTCTACTAAAATATTTGGGCAAACAGGCATTCCTTATTTAAAAAACTACACGTCAAAGGAATATGATGCTGCGGCTCAAAATTGGTCAATTGTGCAGGATCATAGAGGGGTGATCTATATTGGAAATAACTTCGGCATATTAGAGTATGATGGAACCAACTGGAATCTAATACCAGTAAACAACGAATCTTTGGTCAGATCACTTAGTATTGACAAAAACGGAATAATTTACATTGGAGCACAAGATGAATTCGGCTTTTTACTACCTGACTCCGCAGGTTCTTTAAACTATCATTCCTTGATTCATCACATTGATTCATCATACAACTCACTTGGAGATATCTGGCAAACTCACGTGCTCGAGAACAATGTTTACTTTCAATCCTCTGATTATATTTTTAAATGGGATGGTGCAAAGATAAAATCGTGGAGATCTGAAACATCTTTCCATATTCTTTTTAATGTAAACAATCAGCTTTTTATCAGACAAAAAGGTATTGGTTTAATGCACCTAACTGGTGATGAATTACAACTTATAAAAAACGGAGAAAGGTTCGCAGATAATGCTATTTATACTATGCTCCCATACAATGAAGCGTCTATATTAATGGGGACCAGAGATGAAGGATTGTTATTATTAGAAACAGACGAGAAAAAAAACCAGTTTACAATCAATAAGTTTCCGAATCAGATAGAAGAACTCTTAACACAGAATATCATATATAATGGAACTCAAATTAGTACTAATGAATATGCCTTTGGTACTATAAACGGAGGCATGATAGTTATGGATAAGGAAGGAAAGTTCCTTTATCAAGTTGATAAGAATTCAGGCCTTCAAGACAATACAGCCTGGGCAATTTGCAACGATAAAGAGAAGGGAGTTTGGTTAGCGTTAAATAATGGCATATCTAGAATAGAAACTAGTTCCCCACTGTCAGTGTATAACAATACCAATGGACTTGAAGGAACCGTTGAAGCCATTAGTGGTCATGACAATAAATTATATGCTGCTACTCACCTTGGCGTATATTACTTAGAACAAGATAAAGACAGAACTTCTTATTTAAATCCGACCTTTCAAAAAATAGAGAGTATTAATGAACAATGCTGGCATTTACTTCCGTTGCATTTAAAAGAATACCATTCCATTTTGGTTGCAAACAATAACGGTATTTATGAAATACAAAACGAAACATCCAAACTAATACTTCCCTGTAATCCAACATACTTATACCAATCCAAAAGTGACAGCACCAGGGTTTTCATTGGTCTCTTAGACGGAATTGCCTCTATTAAATTTCAGAATAACAAATGGATAAAAGAAGGCAATCTGGGTGAATTGAGCGATGAAATAGCCACCATCACAGAAGATAAAAACCGAAACCTATGGCTTGGAACATATACAAACGGTGTTTATAAGTTACCACTTCAAGATGTTTATGATCCACTAACCATTCAATACACGCATTACGATTCATCATACGGGGTTCCAGATGGATGGGTTTTCACCTATAATGCCTTAAATAGGATAGTATTTGCAACAACTTACGGTTTATATAAACAGGTTACAGTTGATGACATAGTCAATTTTCAGCCTGACAAAAGCCTTGGACTTAAATTTACTGATGGATCAAGAGGTATCCATCGGTTACTGGAAAATGATAGCAAAGAGGTGTGGATGTTTACTACTTCTGCTCAAAGAACTGAAATCGGTTATGCTGAAAGAAGTGATGAAAGTTTACTTAACTGGATCTCTACTCCATTCTTAAGAATGCCGAAACAATTTATTCAGTCGATCTACACCGACAAGAATAATTTTACATGGATTGGGGGAACAGAAGGACTTGTAATGTATAACCCCAATAAGAACTATAATTATGAAACCGCTTATAATGCTTTAATAAGGCGGGTTTCCCTTGATAAAGATTCAGTAATTTTTTCAGGTACATTTCATACTAATGGAGTTGTCAGTGTTAAACAGCCCAATGCTTTTATTCCAAAGTTGCCTTTTAAGCTGAATTCAATTCAATTTGAATACAGTGCTCCCTCCTTTAATAATGAGAACACCAATGAATTTCAGTATTTCCTCAAAGGATTTGATAAGAATTGGTCAAGCTGGTCAAAAGAGCATAAGAAACAGTATACAAATTTATCTGAAGCAGATTATGAATTCTACATTAAAGCCAGGAATGTATACAACCATATTAGTAAAGAAGCAAAATATGAATTTACCATTTTACCTCCCTGGTACAGAACCCTTTGGGCCTACATTGCTTACTTCATTTTTTCTATAGGATTCATATACATAATACTTCAATTGTACTTTAGAAAGCTTCGGGCAGAAAATGCACGATTGGAAAGAATTGTTGATGAAAGGACCAAAGAGATCAGGAAGCAAAAGGATCAAATAGAGAAGAAGAATGTTGATCTTGGTGAGGCTTACAAGGAAATTGAGGAAAAAAATAAAGATATTACTGATAGTATAAATTATGCTCAAAAAATTCAGGAAGCCATTTTGCCGGATCATGAATTTCTTACAGAAATTTTACCTGAGTATTTCATATTATTTAAACCAAGAGACATTGTCAGTGGTGACTTTTACTGGTCAGCTTTTAAAAACCCCTACTCTAATTGGGACAATGAAGAAATAATTATCGCTGCTTGTGACTGTACTGGGCACGGAGTTCCCGGAGCCTTTATGAGCATGATAGGAAAATCATTATTAGATAAAATTGTTCTTGAAAACAAAGTACTAGAACCGGATAAAATCTTGAATAATTTACATGATGGAGTTCGGTTTGCCCTTAAACAAGAGCGTGAAGATTCATCATCAAGAGATGGAATGGATTTAGCCTTATGTAAACTAAATTTAAAAAACCGTAAAGTTGATTATGCAGCAGCGAATCGTACATTGTTCATTATTGCCAAAGAAGATCAATTACCCTTGATTGACGGAAATTCTCCTGAAATTAATGAAGAAAGAAAAGTTTCTGGCAATGGAAAAGTTGTTGTAGAAGTTAAATCAAATAAGTTTTCCATTGGAGGTTACCAAAAAGAAGACACCCGATTATTTACCAATCATGAAATCAAATTGCAAAAAGGTGATTCGATTTATCTTTTCTCAGATGGATATCCAGATCAATTTGGAGGCCCGAAGGACAAGAAATATTCTACCCGGAGATTTAAAGAACTACTGATCTCAATTCAGGAACTAACAATGCAAGACCAAAAGGAAAAAATGGACCAAGAGATCATGGAGTGGATGGATACCTCAGAACAAATTGATGATATACTGGTAATAGGTATAAGGGTCTAAATTTCTGGTAAATTACTTTGATTTTTACCAGTTTATTCGGACATTCGGTCGGTTAGAATAAAATCAATCAAAATCCATGAAAAAGCCAACAACCTCACGCAGAAGTTCTCTGCTTGCTATACTTTTTATTTTTTCTTATCTCAGTACTACAGCGCAAACCATTTTTTTCGAAGACTTCCAAAATGGAATGCCTGGAAACTTTACTTTGTATGACCAAGACAGTTTAACTCCAGACGCTGGTGTAAGCTTTGTTAATAAAGCCTGGGTAATAAAAAATGAAAGCACAGATTCCGTTGTAGTAAGTACTTTGTGGTATAACCCTATTGGAACTGCAGATGACTGGTTGGTAACTCCAGCTATCGTACTAACTAGTGATAACATATTAAGTTGGGAAGCAAGAGCAGAAAACGCTGCTTGGCCAGATGGGTATGAAGTAAGAATTTCAACGTTATCTAACTCAATAGCTGATTTTTTATCTAATCCCCCACTATTTTCAATAGCAGGTGAAAATGTTACCTGGACGGAGCGTTTTATAAATTTGGGTGATTCGGGATATGCCAACCAAACCGTATATATTGCTTTCCGAAACAATTCTACCGACATGTTTCTGTTG
>JAESSM010000103.1 GCA_016764115.1 Bacteroidia bacterium
AATGAATATCATCCAAAGCACAAACACTGTCCTCATCCACTTGAATAGTTACTAAAGGTATAATAGAATTACTGACAACATAGTTCTGTGTGATCGTATCTATTCCACAACTATGATTTACAATTAAAGTTACCACATACGTTCCTGTGTCAGAATAACTATGCGAAACCCAGTTCCAAGTCTCATTTTGGCTGCCATCTCCAAAGTTCCAGTTCAAGCTGGTATAATTGTCATTAGAGTAAAAGCTAACACTTTGATCCGGGCATGCTGTAGTTGGGGAAGAGTAAAAAATACCAGATGATCCATTAACAGTAATAGTACTACCATTACCCAGAGAATTAAAAGTAGTTCCTGCACTATCTTGGGTAAGTATTACAGTATAAGTACCAGGTGTTGTAAAAGTATGTGTTGCATGGTAAGACGTATCTTTATTAGTACCATCCTGATAATCCCAAATGTAAATTTTTCCTGTAGTGTCAACCGTTGTATTTGTGAAAGCAACTACCAGGTCTTTGCAACCACTGGTTTGATCTACAGTGTAAGTAATGTGGAAAGCTTGAGCAAAATAAGTACTCAATAAAAAAATAGTTAATAGGCTGAACGATTTGAAAGGGCATAGTAAACCCTTAAGAGTACGGGAATTTTTCATGGCTGATAGTTTGAGGTCAACTGGATGATTTTATAAATTAACAATATTTAATTTTTGGCTAACCCATCCAAAATATAAAAATTGAAATTTATAGCATTACAATCTACAATAAACAGAATTATTACGCAAAAAATTGAGTAATATTTTTTAAAAAATATTCTTTTTCAGAAGAATACCTTTAGATGATGAGAACCCTAAGGGTGGGCCTGATATTAAATTGATTGGCAAGAACACAAAATCGAAGCCTTCATAGTACATATTTCGACAAGCTCAATATGACTTTCAGTACCGGGTTATTGTAAAATGATCTTCAGGATAGAAATGACAGTATCAATTTCTTCTTTAGTATTGAACTTACTAAAAGAAAACCGAATAGAAAGTTTGTTGTCATCAACATTTAAGGCTTTCAGAACATGGGATCCAACAAGACTTCCTGAAGAACATGCACTACCACCAGAAACTGCTACTCCCTCGATATCCAAATTAAACAGCAACATATCTAATTTATCGGGAGTAATTTCTTTAACATCATTCAAAGTAAATCCCACGTTTATCAAATTAAAGAGGCTTTTGTTCTCAACATCTCCGTTAAATGATAAAGTTTCAAAGTTTGCTCTTAATTCATTGAGCATATACTCCTTTAGTGCTTTGATCTGACTTTGAATATTGTCAAGATCCGAAACTGCAATTTCCAACGCTTTAGCTAATCCAACAATACCATATGTATTCTCTGTTCCACCTCTCATGTTTCTTTCCTGTGCACCACCTGTAATAAATGACTTTATAGATGTATCAGATCCTTTCATATAAAAGAACCCTACTCCTTTCGGCCCATGAAGCTTATGAGCTGAAGAAGTAATAAAATCAACATTTACAGTCTGAAGATCAATGTGATATTTTCCAACAGTCTGAACTGTATCAGCGTGATAGATAGCCTTGTATTCTTTACATAGTTCCCCTACTTTTTTTATACTTGTTAGATTACCAATCTCATTATTGGCATGCATCAGAGAAACAAAACTGTTCGGATTGTTTTTGAGATATTTTTCCAAACTGTTCAAATCAACATGGCCATTGTTATCAAGATCAACATACTCCAATTCAATATCCCCGCTTTCTGAAAGTCTTTGTAAAGTCACCCATATAGATGGGTGTTCAATTGGTGAGGAAATAACTTTTTTTATTCCTAATGAGTTGACAACTCCATTGATAATAGTATTGTTAGCTTCGGTACCTCCTGAAGTAAAAAATATTTCTGACGGGGATGCAGCTAAAATTTCAGCAACTTTTTTTCTGGACTTCTCAACTTCAGTTTTTGCTTCCCTTCCAAATGAATGAATAGATGAAGGATTTCCGGAAAACTTATCCATTGCGCTAATCATCTCCTTCTTAACTACTGGATCAAGTTGAGTAGTTGCAGCATTATCAAAATATATTTTAATTCCCATTATGGCAAAAAGAAAGGGAAGATAAAATTACCTTCCCTTTACAAATTTAAGTAAAAAGTACTTATTTGATCTTTTGTATTTCTTCCTCTAAATTAAACTCATCTCCTTCTACATAGCCGATGTGTGTATAAACGATTTTGCCACTTTTATCAACCAGCATAGTGAACGGAACTGTTTGAACATTCATTGCTCTTTTGAATTCTTCGTTGGTATCTAGTAACACTTCATAATCCCAAGCCTGCCCATCAACATATGGTTTTACTTTAGCAACGTTCCTTGCATTGTCAATTGATACAGCAATGACCTCTAAACCATATTCTTTTTTCCAATCATCATATACTTCTGAGATGTTATTCAATTCTTTTTTACAAGGAGCACACCAAGTTGCCCAAAAAGAAAAAATGCTGATCTTGCCATTCGTAGCATACGATTGAATCGCCTTTTCTACCCCATTTACATCTTTAATAGAAATATCGGGCAATGTTCTATTCTGCGCATATACGTGTATACAACATAATACTATGAGTAAAACAAATAATTTTTTCATGATTTAACTGTTCTATATAATATTCCACAAAGAAAGTGCCAAATTAACGGAAATATGTAGTCTTTTGCAAAAAAAATTGCCGATGAAAGTAGTGTAAACTGGTACCAAAAAACTAATTTTGTGACAACATCATGTTAAGAATAGGAATTTTTTTCGGAGGTTTTTCAAGAGAACGTGAAATCTCATTTGCCGGTGGTCGCACAATTTATGACAATCTTAACAAGTCTCTATTTGAGCCCATACCCATTTTTGTAGATAGTTTTGGGAATTTTGTATTGCTAGAATGGCGCTATATCTATAAGGGAAGCATTCGTGATTTTTATCCATCTGTAGATTCCATACCTGAATCTCCGAATGAATTTCAGATATATGCAGAATCTCTAGGTAATTTAGGCATTGAAGAGCAGCATGAGCTTATTTCAAAAATTGGTACAAAACTATCGATAAAAGAAATTCAAGATCAAATTGACTTTGCTTTTCTTGCTCTACATGGTGTTTGGGGAGAGGATGGGGAAATCCAACAATTGTTGGAAGATGTAAATATCCCTTATTCAGGTTCAGGAATTGAAGCATCTAAATTGGGGATGAACAAAGTTCTTCAAAAGGAAGAATTTGAAAAAAAAGGTTTTCTATCGCCAAAATATATTACGATTTCCAGAGATGAATGGATAGTTGGTAATCAAGAAGGGATTTATAAGGGTGTTCAAACGGAACTTCCATCATCAATAGTAACCAAAGCAGCTAATCAAGGTTCCTCTATTGGTATTTCAATTTTAAAAGAACCGACCCTTGCAGAATTTAAGGAAGCAATTAACAAATGCTTGTTCATCCATAAAGTCAGCTCAGATGGCTGGCAAAGATTGGATAAGGAAGAACAAGTTAGGTTTGTTCGTGATTTGGTTGATATTAGAAGTGGTATTGGCTTGCCTGTCAAGGTTGAAAAGAGAACTATTTATCATCCGGAAGAATTATTAAGTTTTATAGACGATCATTTTACATCACAATCGAGTGATATAGAACTTGCGAGTATTCATGATGAATCAGATGTAATAATTGAAGAGTTTATAGATGGAAAAGAATTTTCCAGCATTGTGATTTTAAATGAAAATGATGAACCTCTAGCACTTCCACCTACTGGTATAGAAAAGGGTGGAGAGTTCTTTGATTATCGATCGAAATACCTTCCTGGTCTTTCACGAAAAGTAACTCCCATTGATCTTCCGGAAGAACAAATTGAAAATATCAGAACGGAAACCGAAAAAATGTTCAAATCGTTTGGATTTAATGTCTACGCCAGAATTGATGGTTTCATTACCAGTGATGGTACTATTTATTTAAATGACCCAAACACAACATCCGGAATGCTTCCCTCCTCTTTCTTTTTTCATCAGGCTGCGGAAATAGGATTAAACCCTTCGCAATTTATAACCTATATTATAAGAACATCTATTCTAGAAAGAAGTAAAACCTGGGAAGATAAAGATCTTTTACAAAACTTACTTGACAAACTGGATGAATCAATAAAAGAGTTTAAATCTCATTTATCTGACAAATTAAGCATCGCTGTGATAATGGGAGGGTATTCATCTGAAAGGCATATATCTGTTGAAAGCGGCAGAAACATTTATGAAAAATTAGCATCATCGGTAAAGTACGAACCTATTCCTGTTTTTCTTATTGGAGACTCTAATCGTTATGAAATGCATCAAGTTCCTATCAATGTGATGTTAAAGGATCATGCTGATGATATCAAAGAGAAAGTGTTGAACTATCAGGAACATCCAATTATTACAAAAATAAAAGATGAAGCAAAAGGAATTACCGATGTCTATGGATCACAATCAAGCATTGACAAGCCTCATAAAATTGACTTTCTCGAATTGGCTGAATTAGCAGACGGTGTATTCATCGCTTTACATGGCAGACCCGGTGAAGATGGAAACATTCAAAAGAAATTGATTGAAATTGGGCTTCCTTTTAATGGCTCATACCCTGAAAGTGCATCTATAACCATTGATAAATTTCGAACCAATGAAATACTAAAAGACAATGGGTTTATAGTTGCAAAGAATTTAATAGTCATTAAGGAAGATTGGCAAGCTGATGATAAACCTATTTTGGAAAGAATTAACAACGACATCAACTACCCATTGATAGCTAAACCTATAGATGATGGCTGTAGTACTTCCGTAAAAAAAATAAACAGCCCTGAAGAACTAAAACTTTTCGCACAACTTTTATTTAGAGAATCTACAAAACTACCTGAAGAAGCTGCCAATAAGTTGAACATCAAACTTAATGAGGAAATTCCACAAAAGGATAGCTTTCTAATTGAGCAGTTAATTGACAGAGCAAATGCTGATCATTTCTTAGAAATTACCGGAGGAATGCTTACACATTTGAATGGCAAGAGTAGTGAGATAAAGTATGAAATGTTTGAACCATCTGAAGCTCTTTCTGATGCAGTCATATTATCCTTAGAAGAAAAGTTTTTGGCTGGTGAAGGGCAAAACATAACTCCAGCAAGATATTCAACCGACAAGTCCAACAACAAGGATATTTCTGAGAAAGTTAGAAGTCAACTTGAAAGTGTAGCCAAATTGCTTAACATTGAGGGATATTCCAGGATAGATGCTTTTGTAAGAGTTCATCATAACGATGATCCTGAAGTTATTTTTATTGAGGTTAACTCCTTGCCGGGAATGACTCCTGCAACTTGTATTTTTCATCAATGTGCATTGAACGGATATAAGCCTTACGAATTTATTGATGAGATTCTTGAGTTTGGATTTAAACGAAAACAATTAACTGACAATGCTTAAGTTTCTTATAAGCAAATCATTTCTTATTAATTTTACAATTGCAGTTTTAGTTGTAGGTCTAGGACTATACATTGCATTACTTTTTCTCGACAATTTCACCCATCATGGAGAATCATTAACTGTTCCTGATGTTAGGAAAATGACCGTTGCAGAAGCTGAGGAATTTCTTACAAAAAGTGATTTGAGGGTAAAAATATTGGATTCAAATTACACCGTTGGACATATGCCTAGAACTGTTGTTGATCAAGATCCATCTCCTGATACCAAGGTTAAACCTAACCGTTCTATATATATCATCATTAACACTTCAAGCCCTCCTAAATTGAAAATGCCGGAATTGAAGGATGTAACACTTCGACAAGCAGAATCGATCATATCAAGCAAAGGATTAAAACTAGGAGAGATAATTTATCGCCCTGATTTGGCAAAAAATGTGGTACTAGAACAGCATTACAAAGGAAAAGTGATCAAACCTGGAACAATGATACTCAAAGGAGCTGAAATTGAATTAGTTATTGGGGATGGATTAGGAACAACTAAAGTCTCAGTACCAAGACTAATTGGAATGAGTATCGATGAAGCAAAGAAATATTTACATAAATATTTTTTAAACATTGGTGCTATTATTTCTGAAGGAGAAGTAACAGATACCAATACGGCTAAGGTTTTCAGGCAATTTCCTATGTTTGGGAAAAAAGAGAAATTGATTCAAGGCGAAACAGTAGATATATTTATTAAGCAATGAACTCTTACTTTATAGGAACTGAAAAGCAAGGTCATGTTGAGCGGAGTCGAAACATGAACCGAACAGATTTCGACTTAGTTCAATCTGACGGTATTTTACTTCTTTACATTTTACACTAGACAATTAATTAAATCTAAAATCGTTAAGGTAACTATGTTAAATTATACGGTATATATTCTAAAATGTAATGACCAAACTTACTATACAGGAATAACCAATGACATAGAAAGACGAATTGACGAACATGAAACTGGACAAAATGAGCAATGCTATACTTTTAGCAGGCGTCCGTTAGAATTACTTTTTACTGAACACTTCTCAACTCCAATACAAGCTATAGAATTTGAAAAACAAATTAAAGGATGGTCTCGAAAGAAAAAGGAGGCGCTCATTAATAATAGCTGGGAGCAGCTTCCAGAGTTTTCTAAATGCTTAAATGAAACATCTCATAAGAACTTTAAATAACAATACTAGTATGGTCAGTCTGAATGGAGGCGAAAACTGGTTTGCGCAAGAAGCACCACACATTTCGACTCCGCTCAATGTGACGAAGTTTTTTTTATAACTATTACTTTTGCTAAATGATTCGATCAGTACTCCTTTCTGCTTTTACTTTATTTACTTTCTTTTCATACTCTCAAGAAGTAATAACCGATCTGGATGTAAATCCATCTTTAAAAAATCATTATGATAAAGAAATACCCAAACCGTCTGCAAAAAATCCAGATTCCACAAACAACGATACATTAACCCTCCCTTTTTTCGATGACTTTTCAGGAGGCGGCCTTTATCCGGATACCGCTCTTTGGATGGATGATTATGCATTCATTAATGAAGAATATCCAGTTGAACCAATTAGTATTGGGGTGGCAACATTGGATGGAGTTGATGAAAAAGGGCACCCCTACGATGACTCAAAACCGAATACTTATGGACTTGCCGATAACCTGACCTCAAACCCTATCAGGATGTCTGGCTATACACCATTAGACTCTTTATACTTCAGCTTTTACTATCAAGGTGAAGGCTATGGAAATGCTCCCGAAAGAGATGATTCACTTTTATTACAATTTCGAACAGACTCCATTTATTATATCTCTGATACTATAATCGATACTACTATCAATGACACAACTATAATAGACAGTATTATACAATATGGCAGCAAATGGATTCATATTTGGAGTGATACAGGACAAGATCAATCTAATTTTAAATTTGTGATTCTCCCCATTGTAAAGCAGGAATATTTTACTGATAGGTTTCAATTCAGGTTTAGAAATTACGCTACCCTTTCAGGAAATCTTGATCAATGGCATATTGATTACGTGTTTCTCGATGAGAATAGAACCGTGAAAGATTCTTCTTTTTTTGATGTTGCATTTGTTTATAATGGTCCTTCTTTATTGAAAAATTATGAAGCAATGCCTTGGATACAGTTTAAGGATAATCAATCCGATGAGATCGTTTCATCCTATTCTGTTTGGTTAAGAAATAATCTCAACACTTCTGCAAATACTCCCTATTCTGATGAATTATACAATGAAGATACCTTACTAAAGCTAACAAACGAAGGAAATTTCAACATAGCAGCTTCATCATTACAAGAAGTAACCCTAAATCTTACCATACCAACAATAAATGGAAGTGATAGTGTAAATCTCTCTTTTAAAAATTTCATTTCTCTTTCAGGTGACATTGAGAAATCTAACGATACAATTACACGTTATCAAAAGTTCCATAATTATTATGCCTACGATGATGGTACTGCAGAAAAAGGCTATGGATTAAACACCAAGAATGGCAGAATCGCTTACCGTTTCGTATTAAACAAACCTGACTATTTAAGAGCAATAGCCATGTACTTTAATGAAGTGCTTGAAGATGTTTCTGATAAAAACTTTTATTTAACAGTATGGACAAGTTTAGATCCTGAAGTAAAAGTATTTGAACAACCAGCAGTGAAACCAATATATGAAAATGAACTCAACAGATTCCATTACTATAAGCTGGATACTGTTGAAATATTAATTCAAGACACTTTTTACCTCGGATGGAAGCAAACCACCACCGATGTTCTTAACATTGGTCTTGATAAAAACACAGATGCCAATTCAAATATGTTTTATAATGTAGGTGGAGATTGGCTAAATTCTACTATTCCCGGCTCATGGATGATACGACCACTTTTAGGAGATACACTCCCGCCAGGCTTAAGTGTTAAGGAAGATATAATAGAACAAGGTAAGATTCTACTTTACCCGAACCCAGCTACTAATTATTTACACATCTATGCTGAGTTTGAAAATTTTAATAATGGGCAAACTACTTTGACCATCTTCAATTCCATTGGTAATCAAGTTTATTCTAATAATTATTCAAAAAGAATCTCACTTGAAGGATTTGATTCCGGGATTTATTTTTTAAAATTAATTGATCCTGCCTCTAACAACATTTACTCAAAATCATTTGTAGTAATCCGGTGATGAAATTTTCTTTTTTGCTGATTTTCCTGATACTAACCATTCAATTATCCTTTTCCCAAAACTTCAAATGTGGAACTGCCTATTATGATAGTTTCATAGAACGAGGTGGTTACGACAAGAAAACCATTCCTAATAATTTTCAAGAAATAATTAATCGCTCAAAAGTTGAAGGGAAGATCATCATTCCTACAGTTATTCATGTTATACATTACGGTACATATGGTGATAATGATACCAATCAAATATTGGATGGCTTGAGAGTTATTAATGAAGATTTTAGCAGAACAAATATCGATAGCGGTGAAACCAGAGATCTATTTAAAAATATTGCTGCTGATGTTGGAATTGAATTCCGACTGGCCCAACTTGATTCGAATGGAAACCCAACAAGTGGAATTGTAATAATTGATACGAATATCACTCCTCATCCTGAACCGGTTGATGAAGATTTTGACAACGTTAAATTTCTAACGCACTGGCCACCTGATCAATATTATAACATTTGGATAGTTAGAAATATACAAGATGGCGTAAACGGATATGCTCAATACCCAGGTACTGACTTTGATTATGGTGGACCATGGAATACATGGGGAGTTATAGTAAGGCATAATCAGTGGGGAACAATTGGTACTGCAACTGATGAAGGACGAACTGCAACACATGAAATCGGACATTCATTAGGATTATATCATACTTTTCTCAGCGCCTCCGCAAATTGTGGAGCAGAATGCGATACTACAGGTGATGAGGTTTGTGATACTCCACCTTGTAAACTTAGTTTTAATTGCAGCTATAGCTCAAATACTTGTTCGAATGATTCGCTTGGCCCCAGTGCTTACACTTTTGATTCGTTAGATCAACTGGAAAACTTTATGAGTTATAATGACTGCCAAAATATGTTTTCACAAGGGCAAAAAGATAGGATGCTTGGCTATATCGCTTCTTTCCCAACAATTCAA
>JAESSM010000104.1 GCA_016764115.1 Bacteroidia bacterium
AGTAAATCACATCGTCCTTTGTATCCCAATAAAAGCCGTAAAGGTTAGCATCGGTGGAGTCAGAGTGATTTGGATCTACATTGACATTAATTATTCTTGCAGGGATATTGTGATCCTCTGGACTTGCTGGGTCTAAATTTATAGTACTTAAATCAAAAATAGACAGTTCATAAGTGTGGTGTCCGACAGCAAGCAGCTCACCATCTCCTTTAAACCAAACATTATGAACAGTACCATTAATGTTGCTAAGTTTTGTTGAATCTCCAAAAATCCGTACATCAGGGTCATTAACACCATCAAGTGCTGATGCACTATTGTAAATAATAACTTGTGAGTCCCCTTCCCCTGTTCCTCCTTTCATGCAGGCTACGAACATTCGATCAGCCTGTTCATCAATAAACACATAAACCGGCCTTCCCATCTTTGTGCTTGATATTACTCTGTTTGGGACAACATTTCCTGCAACTGTTGATGCATTGTTAAAAACCAGGATATTCTCGCCAAAAGTGTTAGCTACATATAGCATATCCCTTGATTCATCAACCCAACAACTATGAGGCTGCAATATTTGGGTTGAGTCCCCAAAAATATGTCGAAAACTATCTACCTGTGGGCCACTCTTCGTACTAACCTGAGGAATAATTGCAATAGAACCCACTGCTGTATCAGTACTGGTTGTTTCAAAATTTCCTTTATTGGTAAAAATGCTTACAATATACAGATCGTCATCTGTTTCATTGTAATAGAACCCGTGACCAAAATTTAGCTTTACTCCATTATCGCTACATTGTTTAATCGGAATGGTAGGAGCTGATGTTATAGAAACTGTATCAGGGTTACTTCCCAATTCTGGAATACTTTCTAATCTTAGTATTCCATGCCAATCATCTTTTGGTGAATACTCTCCGGTACCCAAAAACAATTTAAATGTTACCGTTGTATCCTGTGCAAATACTGAAATTGCCACTAATGTTATGAGGCCTAATAAAAAGAACTTTCTCATAATTAATTTTTTAGTAGAATGCTTATCAAGGAAAATTTGTATTTAAAGTTAGAAAATTAAAGCGGAATGTCAGCACTATCTAATTCTAAATAAAGACCTGAAATTGTTCTACCCTTAATCCACATTAACCAAATCTCTTTTTATTTATCTGCAAAACAAGTAAATTTATGGAATGTCACGGTTTAATTTCTTTGGGTTTCTTATAGTATTAATTATTCAACATGAATGTTATAGCCAATCTTTTACTTCGCATTGTTGTGCCGAAGAATCAAGACTTGGCTCAGGAATTGCAGATTATAATACATGGTTTTATTCTACTACTCAATATTTATCTCCAAGTAGTGGAGATCGAGTTAAAATTTTTAAGCTAAGTGATGGGGGAAATACTAAACAAGAAATATGGAGCGAAGTAGGAGCTTATTCTTTTCAAAATTTACAGTTTTTTAATCAAGATAGTGGTTATTTCGCCATTTGGGATGGGTGGTGGTCAGCATCTTCAATGATATATAAAACTAAAAACTCTGGTACTACTTTGGAATTGTTGTGGTTTGATATGCCTTTGTCTTCAATCAATTTCCATTTCCTAAATTTTGATTTCGGATATGCAATTGCTTACAATTATTATGGCGATAGCAGTGTATTTTTCCAAATTCGCAACGATAGTATAATATTACATTATAGTCCAAAGAATTTTAACTTTACTAATAACCAACTACATTTTATCAACGATTCTACTGGATTTATTGCATGTAAAGACTCTACCGTATACCAATACTCATTTGACAATAATGTGCTATTGAGAACTGAAGACTCGGGAAAATCATGGAATACAGTTTTAAAACAAGACACAAATTATATTAACAGCATTTATTTTAATGAAAATAATGAGGGTTTTCTTTGTTGTGACAATGGAATACTTCTAAAATCTATAGATAGAGGAGAAACTTGGCAAGAGTTGAATTCAGGAATAAGTCAAGACATTCAGGATATTATATTTAGGAACCCAAATCAGGCATTCTTGGTTTCTGATGATATAATTTATAAATCGGAGGATGGAGGAAATACATGGAGCGTTTATTTTCAGCAAACAGGCACAAACTTATATTCTATCAAAATTTTTAATGATTCGTTGATATTGCTAACTTCTGCTTTCAGCATACTAAGAGGTAATTTGAATGAAATTGAACGTATAAGTGAAAATGAACTGATTAGTATATACCCTAACCCTATTCCCTCTGAATTTACTATTAAATATGAAATTAAAGATGTGTCAGACATTAACATTTTTATATATGATTGGTTCGGAAGAGAGGTCTATTATTATGAACTCAATAATGTAAGTCCAGGTTTTTATACAAATTCTTTTACTGATATCTTTATTGGTAAGCAAAATGGGATTTACTTTATGAGAATGATGCTCGGAAGTGAGTTAATAATAAAAAAAATAATAAAAGCTAATTAACTCTTTCCATAAAAAATTCCCAAAAATCCCTTAAATTCATCCTTTCATTTCAAAATTAATCATAGAAAAACCCAAATATTAAAAAGTCATGGCGATACAGAAGATCAACTCATTAGAAGAATATCATGAACAATATGCTAAAAGCGTGCAGGATCCTGAGAGCTTTTGGGCTGAAAAAGCTGAATCCTTTAAATGGAAACAAAAATGGGACAATGTATTAGAGTGGGACTTTGAAGGACCTAATATTGGTTGGTTCTTGAATGGAAAATTAAACATTACGGAAAATTGTCTGGACAGACATCTCGAAACGCAAGGAGATAAAACAGCTATTATCTGGGAACCCAATGATCCTAATGAAAAAGAGAAGCGCATTACATATAAAGAACTACATGAAGAGGTTTGCCGATTCTCCAACGTTCTAAAAAATAACGGAGCAAAAAAAGGTGATCGCATTTGCATTTATATGCCAATGGTTCCTGAATTGGCTTATGCGGTTTTAGCGTGTGCAAGAATTGGAGCAATACATTCTGTAGTATTTGCTGGGTTTTCAGCAACATCGCTTGCAGACAGGATCATTGATTGTACTTGTAATATACTACTTACTGCAGATGGTGTTTTTAGGGGAAGCAAACAAGTACCTCTTAAAGCAATTGCAGATGAAGCATTAGAAAAGTGTCCTACCATTGAAAAGAACATTGTGCTTAAACGTACGGGGTTTGAAGTAACTATGAAAGAAGGTCGGGATGTTTGGTGGCATGATGAAGTTGCCAAAGCTGATTTAAGTTTTGATGCTGAAACAATGGATGCCGAAGACATGTTATTTATCCTCTATACTTCGGGATCAACTGGAAAACCAAAAGGTGTTGTACATTCCTGTGGTGGCTACATGGTTTACGCTGAATATTCATTCAGAAATGTATTTCAATATAAGGATGATGATATTTATTGGTGTACAGCTGATATTGGCTGGATAACGGGACACTCATATATTATTTATGGACCACTATTAGCAGGAGCAACCACGCTTATGTTTGAAGGAATTCCAACATACCCTGATGCAGGAAGATTTTGGGATGTATGTGATAAGTATAAAGTAACTTTATTTTATACAGCACCTACTGCTATTCGGGCACTTCAATCATTTGGAGATGAACATGTAGCTCCTTATAGCCTGGATTCATTGAGGGTATTGGGATCTGTAGGAGAACCAATCAACGAAGAGGCATGGCATTGGTACAACGACAAAATAGGCAAGGGTAATTGTCCAATTGTAGATACATGGTGGCAAACAGAAACTGGTGGTATACTTATTTCACCTTTGGCAGGAATTACCAAGTTAAAACCCAGTTTTGCTACCCTCCCACTCCCAGGTGTACAGCCACTGCTAGTTGACAATGAGGGAAACCCAATTGAAGGAAACGGTGTTGAAGGCAACTTATGCATGAAGTTCCCATGGCCGTCTATGTTAAGAACAACATACGGAGATCATGAAAGATGTAAGCAAACATACTTCTCAACATACAAAGGATTGTACTTTACAGGAGATGGTTGCAAACGGGATGAGGATGGTTATTATAGAATTACCGGTCGTGTGGATGATGTGATCAACGTTTCAGGGCACAGGTTGGGTACCGCGGAAATTGAGAGTGCTATCAATGAGCATGAAAATGTTGTTGAATCAGCAGTAGTCGGATATCCTCATGACATAAAAGGTACAGGAATATACGCTTATGTGATCAGCTACAATAAAACTGAAGATGAAGAAGCAGAACGCAAGCAAATTCTGGATACTGTTACAAAGATCATTGGGCCAATTGCTAAACCAGATCAAATTCAATTTGTAAGTGGATTACCTAAAACCAGATCAGGAAAAATAATGCGTAGGATCTTGCGTAAAGTTGCAGAAGGCGAAGCGGATAAACTAGGGGATACTTCTACCCTGCTTGATCCTTCTGTGGTAGATGAGATTAAGAATGGGGCATTGGTAAATGCTTAAATGATAGTTTTTGGTAAAATTGAAGCAACCTTTTTGTACTTTGTTACATGGTTTGTTTATCTAAAACTTTATTTGCCCTATTAGCAATTTTAATTTTCGCTCAAGTAAGTTACTGCCAAAACACAAATCTCAATAAATCTGATTCCTCAGATACCTTATTAGCCAATAAGCTTTATCATCAGGCAGATTCTCTCCAAACTATTGCAGCATATGACAGCTCTGTAGTTTATTATAAGAAAGCAGCCATTATTTATAAACAAACACAAATTTGGGATAATCATGTTAAATGTTTGAGTGGAATTGGATGGAGTTATTTGAAGAAAAGGAATGCTAATGATGCAGAAACTGCCCTCAACTATGCATTGAAAATTGGGCTAGAAAAATTGGATTCAAATCATACCCGAATAGCAAGGGTCTATAATAATTTAGGCGCTCTCTATGATCTAAATGGCACCTACAATAAGGCTTTAAGGTTCTATAATAAGTCATTAGCAATACGCATGAGGGCTTCAGGAGAAAACCATTCAGATGTAGCAGCTTGTTATAATAATATGGGCCAGGTTTATAATCATTTAGGAAACTTTGATAAAACGGAACAACTTTACCAAAAAGCATCTACCGTTTGGAAAAATAATTTAGGTGAAGAACACACTTATGTGGGTGTGATTTATTTCAACATGGGCAACCTTTACTCAGATAAAGGCAATTTGGAAAAAGCAATGAACCTCTATAAAGCATCTTTGGAAATATTTAAAAAGAATTTTGAGGAAGATCACCCAAAGTTTGCCAATGTATATATTTCAATGGGTTTGGTACATGCGGCCCAAGGTGATTACTTTGCTGCAATAGATTTATATGAAAAAGCACTAAGTATTTATAGAAACAAATTTGGGGAGACACATTACACTAATGCCTTCTGCTACAACAACATAGCAAACACATTTTATCAAAGGGCTCTTCACGAAAAAGCAATGGAATTTTATTTGAAAGCGCTTAATATTTTAACTGAATCCCTGGGAGAAGATCATCCATATATTGCAACCACTTATTCTAATTTAGGAGCTGTCAATTCTGAAATGGGCAATTATGATAAAGCTATAGAATATTACAATAAAGGCTTTAATCTACAACTTAAAACTTTTGAAGAAAAACATCCTTCTATAGCAAAATGCTATGAAAATCTTGGTAATGCTTATGGCAAAAAACACGACTACAAACAAGGTATCAAATATTTCACTAAAGCATTATCAATTAATTCGGATCTTTTTGGCAAATACCACAAAGAAGTTAATCATGCTTATGTCGGTTTGGGAAATATTTATTACAATTTAGAGGATCTCGATAAAGCAGCAGCCTATTTTCATAAAGCAATTCAGGCGGTAGTGTATGATTTTACTGAAGAGAATATTTATATAAGTCCAATGTTAAACCATATTGTATCGAAAGTAGATTTGATGCTGGCTATTGAAAAAAAGGCAGAAACTCTTTATGAAAAATGGGAATCTACCAACTAATAAAGCAACTTGCCAGCCCTCCAAGGGTTTTAAACCATTGGAGGGTTGGCACTCTATTAGTAATTTTAATTTTCGTTAAAATAAGTTACTGCCAAAACACAAATCTTGATAAATCTGATCGCCCAGATTCTTTATTAGCCAATAACCTTTATCATCAAGCCGATTCTCTTAATGAAATAGGTAAGTTCCCTGTAGCTAATGAATACTATTATGCAGCAAGAAATATCTTTGAAGAAATGGCTGCTGATAATCACATTTATTGGCAACAGTTTATTAATTGCATAAATAAAATTGGCTGGAATACCGCTATTTATTTAGGTCATCCTCAAGATGCGATACAGATTATAGAAGAAAATATCGAAATTGTAGAAAACTACATTGCCCCTACTGATCCGGTTTCAATTAAATTTTACAATACTTATGGGGTAGCACTCACTATTTCCGGCTATTTTGAAATGGCGCTTCATACACTACATCTACCTTTAATTAACAACCATGATTCAGTTAAAGACAGTAAAGGCTTCATCTCTACCTATAATTCCATCGGTATCGTTTACAATATGAAGGGTAATTATGACAAAGCGTTGACATATTTTCAACATGCACATGGTATAAAAATTAAGCTTTACGGCCATGATCATCCTTCTTTATCTGCAACTATAAATAATATTGGTTTAGTGTACTGGAAAAAAGGTGATTTTGGTTTTGCGAAAGATCTTTTTGAACAGGACATTAGGCTTACCGAAAAATACCAGGGACAAAATCATCCTGACCTTGCAAAGAGCTATACTAACCTGGGAATTGTAGTTGCAGAAATGGGTGACTTGAACAGCGCACTTTTAAACTTTCAACTTGCCCTAAGCATTTGGGAGAATAATAAGATAGACCTTCATCCGTCTCTTGCCAAGAACTATATGAATCAAGCCAATATTCTAGCAGACCTAAATAAATTTGAAAAGGCAAAAACATTGTATGACAAAGCCCTCAACATAAAATTGAAAATCTTTGACAAATCCCATCCAACCATTGGGGCCAGCTACTTTGAGATGGGATTATGGGCTTTAAACCAATCGTATTATCAACAAGCGGAAGATTATTTGAGAAACGCTTTAGCTATTTATACAAAAGTAAAAGGAGAACCCAATATTGCAAGGGCCCTTAGCGCACTGGGTAAAATGTATGGCATACAAAAGGAATATAGAAAAGCGTTGGATTATTACGAAAAGGGAATCAGGGCAAACTTTAAAGAAAGTATTGGAATTTTTCCTCTTCAAAAATCTGACCTTTATTCCTGTAGTTCACAACTTGTTCTGTTGAACTCATTGCAAGATAAAGCCATGATCTTATTTAAATTAGCCCTTGCAGGATAAAATGAATTAGCAATGTATCACCAAGTACTATACTTTTCACTAAAATTTTTGCTGCCATTTTACCCTCCAAGAGTTTCAAACTCTTGGAGGGTTATTGCATTTGTGCTCATTATTTTGCTCTTATCTTCTTTCAGTACCAAAGGTCAGGATTCAACCCTGGCAAAAATCTATTTCCAAAAAGGTGATACGCTCTACATGAAAGGTAAATTGGATAGTGCAAATTTCTATTATGAAAAAGCAGGCAATATGTATGAGCAACTCGAAGATTGGCCAATGATGATAAATTGCTGCCGGTATATTGCATTTAACCTTAATCTTATTTCAGAATATGATAAGGCACTAAATTTTGTTGACAGAGCTATGAAAATCGGAGAAGAAAAATTGGGCAGTACATCGGTTGCTGTTGGTGGGCTATACAATACCTATGGTGTTATTTATCATCACAAAGGTAGATATGAAGAATCTATTGAACACTATAATAAATCAGTAAGCATATTTATAAATAAATTGGGTGAACATCATGCCAATGTAGCCAGAACCTATAATAATATTGGAGAAGTGTATCGCGACAAAAGTGATTACGACAAGGCGATGCAACACTACCGTCAAACTGAAACAATTTTTGTCAAAATATATGGCAAGGACCACCCCCTGTTAAATAAAGTTTATAATAACATGGGAATTATTTATGAAGTAACCGGTGATCCGGATAAAGCACTCGAATATTATGAATTAACCATAGAATTAAAACAAAAAATGTATGGTCCTGATCATCCGGTATTATCGGATACCTATAACAATGTGGGGATATTTTATTATAACCAAAAGAAAATTGATAAAGCACTTGAATATCATAAGAAGAGCTTGACATTAAGATTAAATGCTTACGGTGAAATTAACCAGGATGTAGCCAGAAGTTATTCCAATATTGGTGAACTTTATCTGTATAAAAAGGACTTTGCGAAAGCATTAGAATATCAAAATAAATCGCTGAAAGTATTCATTGAAATATTTGGTAAATATAATCCTGATCCGGCACTGGTTTATGACAGGATAGCCAAAGTATATATCCAAATGAAAGACATTGAAAAAGCCTTGTCCAATTATCAATTTGCTCTTCATAGTCTGATAAAGGGATTTGATTCAAATGATCCTTATGAAAATCCTCCGGTGGTACAAATCAATTCTCCGTTAATATTATTGAATATTTTAACCGGAAAAGCAGAGTTATTTTTTCAAAACGCATCGTAAAATTGAGGATATTTTCCGTAACACGTTTGCCAATTGAAAACATAACCAGTTGAACGTCAGACCTGCCTACCGG
>JAESSM010000105.1 GCA_016764115.1 Bacteroidia bacterium
CTTAGCTAAAAACTCTCAAAACTAAAAAAATAAAACCAACCTTCTAGGTTGCAAATTTTGCAAAGGTCTCGATCCTTCATTCTTCAGGATGACAAAAAATTGCGTCATTGCGAACAAAGTGAAGCAATCTCCTGAGGTTAATCAAAGCCGGAGATCGCTTCGTTCCTCGCTATGACGGTTGTAAAGGGTTTTGGCATCTCACTTTGCAAGTTCATTCTAATAATTTATTAAAAATAGTACACTGATTTTGACCTTATTTCACCCCCTAACCCCCTAAAGGGGGAACAACGTAAGTCCCCTTTAGGGGATTTAGGGGTATAAGGCAAGACTCAAGGGAACCTGTAAAAGATATGCGTACACGGTAGGCAGGTCATAAAAATCAGTGTACTATTTCAACACAACCCCTAAGCGCAAGTCTTTTAAACTTGTGCTTTAAAGCACTGGCACAAGTGAAAAACACTTGCGCTATAAATGTTTTTGACTTTTGAGGCAGCTTCCTTATAGACAAATTTTCAATTTTCAATAAGCAATGCTCAATGTTCAATGAAAGTGTTGTTATTAGTGCATTTATAATTGTAATTCGTATTATTAGTACGCATTCGTATATTCGCATTATGTATTAGTATTATGGCAAAAGTAAAAACTGCTTTTTACTGTCAAAGTTGTGGAGCAAGGGCTTCAAAATGGGTTGGGCAATGTCCTTCATGTACTGAATGGAACACTTTAGTTGAAGAAGTAATTCAAAAGGATTCCACCTCAACTAAAACTTGGGAATCTTCAACAAACGGGCATTCAAGAACTGCCAAACCAACCTCAATTTCCAAGATACGTTTTAGCGATAATTCTCGAGTAATAACCAAAGACAAAGAACTTAATCGGGTATTAGGTGGTGGAATTGTACCCGGTTCTGTTGTTTTATTTGGCGGTGAACCCGGCATTGGCAAATCTACTTTAATGATCCAACTTTCCATATTGCTGAATAATCAGTTGAAAATCCTCTACGTAACAGGTGAAGAAAGTGAACAGCAAATAAAAATGCGTGCGGAAAGAATTGGGGCTAATGGGGCAGAGAATTGTTATATCCTTACAGAAACAAATACACAAAATATCTTTCAACAGATAAAAGAATTAGAACCGCAATTGGTCATCATTGATTCCATCCAAACTTTACACACGACTTATATCGAGTCAGCAGCTGGTAGTATTTCACAAGTCAGACAATGTACCGCAGAACTGACCAAATATGCAAAAGACACAAACACTCCGGTTTTCCTTATCGGACACATCAATAAAGAGGGTAATATTGCCGGACCAAAAGTTTTGGAGCACATTGTAGATACTGTACTACAATTTGAAGGAGATCAACATAACAATTATAGAATTTTAAGAACTACAAAAAATCGCTATGGTTCAACATCAGAATTAGGAATTTATGAAATGAGCGATAAAGGATTGAGAGAAGTAACCAATCCTTCAGAAATTTTGATCAATCAAAGAGATGTTGATTTTAGCGGAATTGCGATTGCTGCAACCATGGAAGGTATGAGGCCGATGCTGATTGAAGTTCAGGCGCTTGTCAGCAATGCAGCTTATGGAACCCCACAAAGGTCATCAACTGGCTTTGATTTAAGAAGATTAAGCATGCTCCTGGCAGTCCTTGAGAAAAAATGTGGTTTCAAATTAGCCTCTCAGGATGTATTCTTAAACATTGCCGGCGGAATAAAAGTAATTGATCCATCAATTGATCTGGCTGTAGTTTGTGCCATTCTTGCTTCTTATGAAGATCTCATCATCCCGACTAATGCCTGTTTTGCCGGAGAAGTTGGCCTCACCGGAGAAATTCGTGCAGTTAATAGGGTAGAACAAAGGATATCCGAAGCAGAGAAACTTGGGTTTGAACAAGTTTTCATCTCTAAATACCACAAAAAGGGCATTGACCAAAAAAGATTTAAGATCGAATTAAAGTTTGTGGGGAAAGTGGATGAGGTTTTTTCTTTGCTATTTGGATAGTATTTTAATAGTACACTGATTTATTATGATGATTATGATAAACACTGATTAGCCAAATCTTAACAAATCATAACAATCATAATAAATCAGCGTACCATTTTCATACAGTTGATATTTTTGAATTCTGAATTAATAAGCCAATAACTCTTCGAGTTGCTTTCCAAATCTTCCCTTAGGCAAAAAGTTCTCTTCAAGTGGGGCACTAAAAGGAACGGGAGTATCAAGACTGGCAGACCTCACAATTGGCCCATCCAACAATTCAAAGTGGTTTTCAGTGATATAAGCTGAAATTTCAGCACCAATACCTCCTACTAGAGTATCCTCATGGAGAATTACCAATTTGCCCGTCTTTTCAAGTGATTTTACTACAGTTTCCTTATCCCAAGGCATGAGAGTTCTAAGATCAATAAGATCGGCAGATAGATCGGAGTGATTTTCCAAATAATCCTTGGCCCAATGAACTCCAAAACCATAGGTAACAATGGTTATTTGTTCACCTTCAGATATAACTTTTGCTTTCCCAATTTCTGTGGTATAATAATCATCGGGAATTTCATCTGATACACTTCGATAAAGCGCTTTGTGTTCAAAATACATAACAGGATTTGGATCTTCAATGGAAGCGATCAACAATCCCTTTGCATCCTCTGGAGTTGCAGGGTAAACAATTTTTAATCCGGGAGTGTGAAAAAACCACGCCTCATCTGATTGAGAATGAAACGGCCCGGCTCCTACTCCTGCACCTGTTGGCATTCTAATAACTACATCAGCATTTTGACCCCATCGATAATATATCTTAGCCAGATTATTAATTATCTGATTAAATCCACAAGTTACAAAGTCCGCAAATTGCATTTCAACAATTGCTTTATAGTCCATAATTGAAAGCCCGAGACTGGCCCCAATTATAGCAGATTCACAAATTGGAGTATTTCTAATTCTTTCCACACCAAACTCATCTACAAACCCTTCTGTTATTTTAAAAACTCCCCCGTACTCAGCGACATCCTGACCCATCAATACGGAATTAGGATATTTCTGCATGGCCATTTTCAAACCATCCGAAACTGCCTCAACAAACCTCTTTTTTGATCTCTTATTAGATTTTGGTTCAATAACTTCCTGGGTATGTGGGAAAAATAAATCAGCTACTTCACTTTCGGTATCCGCAGAAACAGTTTCTTCTGCATAAGCTTTTTCTAAACTTTCATTAATTTCAGTTTTGATCTCTTCTTTAAATGAATCAATATCATTATCAGTTATAATAGCTTCTTTTAGCAAGAATTTCTCATAATTAGCAACTGGGGCCTTTTTTTCCCATTTATCGAAGAGTTCATGAGGAACATATTTCGTACCTGAAGCTTCCTCATGACCACGCATTCTGAATGTCATACATTCCAACAATATCGGTTGAGGTTTCTTTCTGATCTTTTCTGCTAACGAGTTAACAGTGTTGTATACTTCCAGGATATTATTACCATCAATTTTAACAGCTTCCATTCCATATCCTATACCCTTGTCTATTATTTGTTTACACCGAAACTGTTCATTTGTTGGAGTGGATAATCCATAGCCATTGTTCTCAACAATAAATATTACCGGCAGATCCCAAACTGCCGCCACATTAAGTGCTTCATGAAAATCACCTTCACTGGTTCCACCTTCCCCACTATAAACTACAGTAACTTTTTTCTCTGATGATAATTTATGTGCCAGTGCAATCCCATCTGCTATTGCGAGCTGAGGCCCTAAGTGTGATATCATTCCAACTATATGATGCTCATTTGAACCAAAATGAAAAGAGCGTTCCCTACCTTTAGAGAAGCCGCTCATCTTACCTTGAAACTGGGTAAATAATCTAAATAATGGAACTTCTCTTGCAGTAAATACACCTAAGTTTCTATGCATAGGTAAAATGTATTCATCCTCGTGCAATGCCATTGTTGAACCAACAGCAATTGCCTCTTGTCCAATACCAGAAAACCATTTAGAGATCCTTCCCTGACGGAGAAGAATAAGCATTTTTTCCTCTATCAATCTGGGTTTTATTATTGCTTTGTAGAGTTTAAGCAATAATTCATCTGTGTAGTCTTTTCTATCAAACTTCATCTACTACCTCCAAAAATGAGCACGCAAAGATATTTAAAATTGTTCCAAAATGCTCCATATATTTTTCTTTTTACTGTATAGAATAGCTAATTTAGCAAAATGAACGCTCAAGAATTAATCGTGTTATTACTGTTCTTCGCTGCATCTTTTTATATGATGAGAAAATCTTCACGAGCATTACGAAGAAAGGATGAACATAATAATTGTAATTGTGACAAAAAGGACAAATCACATCAAAATTAGCTATCTGTTCATTACCAAATTCTAATTAGTTCGCACCATATACTTAATTACCTATAATCTATGCTAAATATGTATGGATTTTCGTTAATATTTCAACTACCTTAGTTAAATGTAACATAGCCGACCTATCATATGTTTAGAGTTTGGCTAAGTCTCAGAAAAGCAGTATTTTTATAGGATGTATCGGCTCTTATATATCGCGATTTGTTTACTTTGGATTCCGGCTGTTTCAACTGCCCAAAACGTTGAAATTCCGGAAAGAAAATTCGGTGATCCTTTCATTATTCTAAAAAATGAAGCAACGGTTGGAATTCTTGTACATTCCGGAGGTTTTGGTATAAATGTAAGAAGAGGAAAACACAAAACAGGATTCAAAAAAAGAATACTTGATTTTGAGTTTGTTGAAACCAAGCATTCAAAAGAATTTAAAAGAGTAAGCACTTACGTAGATAACGGTAAAACCTACGTTTATGGCAAATTGAACTCCGCGTTCATGTTAAGGACAGGCATCGGAAATCGTAAAATAATTTTCTCTAAAGCAGAAAGAGGAGGAGTTGAAGTTAACTACGTGTTCTTTATTGGTTCTTCCTTAGGGATTATCAAGCCTGTTTATCTTGATGTGATCTATCCATCAGATAACCCATTTTATAAACCAATACGAACGGAAAAGTACGACCCAAATAATAAAAGACATATACCTGACAATATTTACGGGAGATCAGGATTTGTGAAAGGTATAGATGAATTGGGTTTTATTCCCGGAATGTACTCCAAATTCGGATTTAATTTCGATTGGTGTGGTTACGATGAAGGAATAAAATCATTAGAATTCGGAGTCTCAGTAGATGTATTTACCAAAGAAATTCCAATCATGGCCATTACCGATAACAAGCAATTTTTCCTCAGCTTTTATGTAAGTATAATATACGGTAAAAAGTGGTAAAATAATAATATAGATTAACTCAGAAATTGTAATTTTACACCGTTTTTTTTTGATCAATGATCGAAGTATCTGAAAATACAAAACCATCCTACAAAAAACCAGACTGGCTCAGGGTAAAATTGCCAACGGGAGAGAACTATAAAAGAGTTCGCAATCTTGTTGACAAACATACACTGCATACCATTTGTGAAAGCGGTAACTGTCCTAATATGGGTGAATGTTGGGGAAGAGGAACAGCTACATTTATGATTCTTGGTAACATTTGCACCAGGTCATGTAGTTTTTGTGCTGTTGCGACCGGAAAACCTATAGGAGTTGACCAAACAGAACCTGAAAGAGTTGCAGATTCAGTAAAGAAAATGGGAGTAAAACATTGTGTCATTACTTCTGTAGACAGAGATGATCTGAAAGATGGAGGTTCTACTATATGGGCAAAGACTGTAAATGCGATAAGAAAAACATCTCCCGGAACAACTTTAGAAACCTTAATTCCTGATTTTCAAGCAAATTGGGAAAACCTAAACAGAGTTTTAGATACAAAACCTGAAGTTGTTTCACACAATGTTGAAACTGTAAAGAGACTAACCAAAGGAGTAAGGATTCAAGCCAAGTACGAAAGAAGTTTAGAGGTAATAAAAAGAATTGATGAGTTTGATTTGGTTGCCAAATCCGGGATTATGTTAGGGCTTGGTGAAAATCAAGATGATATTTATGAAGCTATGGATGATCTACTAGCAGCAGGATGCGATGTCTTAACATTAGGTCAGTATTTACAACCTACCCGGAAACATCACGAAGTAATTGAATTCATTCATCCTGACACATTTGCTCATTATAAGGAAATTGGCCTTGTAAAAGGTTTTAAATATGTAGAAAGCGGCCCACTGGTACGGTCCTCTTATCATGCAGAAAGACATGTAATAAAAAAACACGCATAAATTATATTTAAATTAGAAATGAAACGATTAAGTAAAAAGTTTGTCATTGTAGCATTTGGAATAACAATTCTGGGAATTACAGCAATAGTTAACACTGATCTAATTAACAAAACAAGAAAATATTCTCCGCGGAGCATTCAGCAAAGTGAAGCCAAAGGAATAAAAGGAGCAATGGAATATCTAAATTCCATGATGGTAAATCCAGAAACAGGAGTTGTTGATCCTAAAGATGTTTGGATGGCCAAACAACAAGCTGATGAATTACTTAGAAAGCAAAGAAGTGGTAAGGCAAGCACTCTTGGCATTAATTGGATAGAACTTGGTCCAGACAATGTTGGCGGTCGAACCAGAGGAATGCTGATCGATAAGGATGATAACGATTTAATGTTTGCATGTTCAGTTGGGGGTGGGTTATTTATTTCGCAATCAGGTGGAAGTGCCTGGAAACCTGTCAATGACACCATGTCAAACCTGGCAACCACCTGCATTATACAAGCTTCAAATGGAGACATTTATGTAGGCACAGGCGAAGGTGCGTTAGCAGGAGCAAGCGGATCAGGAGGTAGTGGAGTTATTGGAGCCGGTATTTGGAAATCAACGGACCGTGGCACTACTTGGGAACATCTTGAATCTACGGCCCCCTTTTCCATAACGTACAATACATCAGGTAATGATTGGAGTGGAGTATACAGATTAGCTGCCGATCCTAGTGATGCACAAACTATTTATGCTGCAGCTCAAGGAGGATTATTTGTTACAACAGATGGTGGTGATACCTGGGCAGATGCTCCAGGGACATCTGGTGGAACTTCCACTGATGTTAAGATTGGCTCTGATGGAACCATTATCGCTGTCATTAATGACGGTTATTATAGAAAAAAATCGAGCGATACGGATTTTGAAAACCGGGCAGGTGATGGAGGGTTTCCAAAAAGTAGTTCTGTTGGTAGGGTTGAATTCGCGATCTCACCTTCAGACCCAGACTACATGTATGCTGCATGTGCAGCCAGTAGCGGATTACTTTACAATATTTATCAATCAAAAGATAACGGTGAAAACTGGACAATAATAGGTCCCGGAGGAGGCTCACAAGTATTTTACCCATTTTCATACCAAGGAGGAATTGCACAGGGATGGTACGATAATGTAATTGCAGTTCACCCTGAAGAACCTGAAGTAGTATTTGTAGGAGGTATAAGTTATTGGAGATGGAAAGCAGAAGAAGGTTGGAAAAGATTAAATAGCCTTTTCCAAAGTACCACAACAACTACTGCCTACTACGTACATGCGGATAATCATGCAATCATGTTCCATCCTTCAAAACCTAACATGATGTATATAGGTAACGATGGTGGAGTATATCGAACCACAAACTGTTTACAAGATCAGCCAATTTTTACTCCAATGAACAAAGGGTATAATGTAACCCAGTTCTATTCTGTGGCTGCTTCATGGGATGGTAAACAGGTATTAGGAGGAACTCAGGACAATGGTACAAACCTAATTGATTCTACCGGCAACACAGGAATGGCCGCAACCGAAGTTCAAGGTGGTGATGGTGGTTTTTGTGAAATATCTGCTATTAACCCTCAGGCTATGTTTGCTGGGCAACCCAATGAAATTTCAAGATCACCAAATGGTGGAGCGTCATTTTCAAGTTTTTTGGATGGCAACACCGAAGATCTTTCAGGACAATTTGTTACTTCTTTTAAACTATGGGAAAATTTCAATGATGTATTGAGTTCTGACTCAGTAATGTTTGTAGCAGACACTTCGTATTCCAAAGGTGATACATTATTAATTAATGGAATGAATCAATACCAGTTTAATCATGTTTTAAAAGCAAATTTAGCGCAAGATGATACATTAATTATCCAAGATTTACCACAAGCAAAATATTTTGTAAGCTTTAGTGGAAGTGTTTGGATGACCAAAGAGGCATTGGTATTTTCTAAAATACCTGAATGGTATAAAATAGGCACATCAATTACCGCAAGAAGTTTTGCAGTAACTGAAGATGGCAATACTGTTTTTGTAGGAACCTCAGGAGGTATTTTATACAGATTAACAGGCTTACAAACTGCTACATATTCATACGATAACTCAGGCATTTCTTCAGTGATTGGTGTAACAAAGAAACAATTATACAGCTTTAGTGGAGCGGTTTGTGGTCTTGCATTGGATGAAGATGACCCCGATAATTTAATTGTCTGTATCGGAAATTATGGAACCACTAATCATGTTTATCTATCCAAAAATGCAACTGGATCAAGCCCTACGTTTACTTCAAAACAAGGCAATTTACCATCTATGCCTGTTTATGATGGTGTATTTTTTACCAGTGCCAATGATGGAAAGAAATGGGTAGTTCTTGGAACTGAATTGGGAATTTATGCCACTGATGACGATATTACAAGTGGTACACCAACCTGGTATGAGGAGAATGATGGAATGTCTAGAGTAGCCACTTTCTCATTGAAAAAATACAAATTTTCTCCCTTTCCCAATCAATCTTGGGGTGGACACAGATTGTACGCAGGAACTCATGGAAGAGGGATGTATAAGTCTGCATTTTTTGTGACAGGAATAAATGACAAAAAATACGATAATAACTATGGCAAGATCAATATTGAAAAAGTTACGATCTATCCAAACCCTGTAATGAATGGGCAAACTACTATGAGCTATGATCTAAAAGAAAATCGTGAAGTTATCATTGATATTTATAACTTAGCGGGGCAAAAAATTAACTCTGTTGAATTAGGACGACAAATTACTGGAAATCATGAGTTTAAATTGCAAACTTATGATCTAAATAAGGGTTCCTATTTTGTAAGGATCAATACCGGTATAAACGAAATATCAACAGGTAAGTTTATTATTGTCAATTAATATTTTGTTGATCTGAGAACTTATAAAATCATGAAAAAACTTTTTTTCTTAAGCTTAACCCTTTTAGCAGTAGTTGCCTCTACTTTTTTTGTAACCACTATTGTTAATGAAGTTGATAAAAAGTATACGCCGCGTTCTAATTCAAAAACCAAAGTTAGAGGTATCAAGGGTGCGATTGAGCATCTCAACTCAATAAGAGCCAATCAGAAAACCGGAGAAGTAAGCAAAGAAGTATTTTACGAAGTAAGAAGGAAAGTGGAACAGTTTTCCAGAGATCAAAAAAGCAGGAGAGGCAGCTCACTGGGTTTAACTTGGGACGAATTAGGACCTGACAACGTAGGCGGTAGAACAAGAGCCATTTTAATAGACAATGACAACTCTGATCTAATGTTTGTGGGATCTGTCGGTGGTGGTTTGTTCAAATCTACCAATGGTGGAAGTTCCTGGAAAGTCGTAGACGACACCTTGCAAAATCTCGCTATAACCTGCATTATGCAAACCGATGACGGAACTATTTATTTCGGTACAGGTGAAGATATATTAGCAAGAGGCGCTTATGGGATTGGAGGTAGTGCTTTACTAGGTAATGGGATTTGGAAGTCTTCGGATAAAGGTATTACGTGGTCAAGGTTAACCTCAACAATACCTACACCCAATTCTAGCACTGATGACTGGAGCGCAGTATACAGAATCGCATACACTGATGATAATACACTATACGCCGCAACAAATGGCGGACTCATGGTATCATCCGATGCAGGGGATACTTGGAATGATGCACCCGGTGTTTCAACTGGAATTTATTCAAGTGATGTAAAAGTGGGTTCTAATGGTACTGTAATAGCCTGTATCAATAACAAATATTATCGAAAAAAATCTAACGCAACAGATTTTGAGCTTAGATCAAACATAGGGGGTTTCCCAAATTCAGGTATCACTCGACTGGAATTTGCCTTTGCTCCATCTGATCCTAATTATGTTTATTGCGCAGTTATCAGTACAGCAAGCATACTTAAAGACTTTTATCAATCCACAGATAACGGAGAGAATTGGACAGTAATTGGACCTGGTGGGGGGCAAAGCACTGATTTTTACCCATTTTCTTACCAGGGAACGATTGGGCAAGGGGACTACGATTGTACAGTAGGGGTATCTCCTTCCAATCCTGAAAAAATATTTGTAGGTGGAATTAGTTTTTGGACATGGGAAAATGGTAAAGGCTGGAAAAGAATTGGCAGTCTAAATCAAGGTGCAACTAATCAATATTATGTCCATGCAGATAATCATACAATTGTTTTTCACCCTACAAAAGAAAATGTGATGTATATTGGTAATGATGGAGGTGTGTATAAAAGTACTACAGCACTTGCTGATCAACCTACCTTTATCCCGATGAACAAGGGTTTTAATGTGACTCAATTCTATTCAATGGCAGCAGCCCCTGATGGGCATGCTGTATTTGGTGGTACTCAGGATAATGGTACCAACCTTATTGACTCTACAGGAAATACTGGGCAAGCCGCGACAGAAATAAGTGGTGGTGATGGTGGTTTTTCTGATTGGTCTTCAATAAATTCAGAAGCACTATTTGCAGCCAATCCTTATGGCGAAGTAAAACGATCTTCAAATCTTGGTGATGCATTCAGTGATTTTTATGATGAAAATATTAAAGATGCAGATACAGAATTTGACGCTAACTTTGCTCCCTTTATTACTGCCTTCAGACTATGGGAGAGTTATAATGACACATTAAATCCAGATTCTGTCTTATGGGTTGCCGATACTGCCTATTCCAAATCAGATACAGTTAAAGTTCTAAACACCAACAACTATAAATTTGACTATGTAATTCCTCAAAATATTGCTGAAGGTGATACCTTAATGGTACAAGATGTAGTTTCAGCTAAATTTGTGGTCGGTGTGTCCACAGGTGTATGGTTAACAAAAGAGCCATTGGTTTTTTCAAAAATTCCTACTTGGTATAGAATCGAATCCAGTATAAGTGGTTCCATTAGAAGCTTTGCATTTAGTAAAGATGGAGATGTCGTGTATGTTGGTACAACATCTGGTAATTTGTATAAGATTTCCAATATTGGTGTTGCAGATTATGCTTATGATAACAGTGGGTTCTTCTTCCCTGCTCTTGTAGGTCTTAAAACAAGAAATATAACATCTTCCAGTTTTGGTGGACAAGCTATAACCAGTATTGATGTAGACGATAAAGATCCAAACAAACTGCTTGTAACTTTAGGTAATTACGGGAATAGCAAATATGTGTACATCACTTATAATGCAACTGATAATTCACCCAGTTTTACTTCTATCCAGAGTAATTTACCGGCAATGCCTATTTATAGTGGTGTTATTTTTGACGATCCAACAGAAAATGGTTCAGGTTTTACATGGATAGTTCTCGGTACAGAATATGGAGTATACGCAACTAACTTGGTTACCCAGGGAAGTGATCCAACATGGTTTGAGGAAAATGATGGTTTAGCACGAGTTGCTACTTTTATGGTAAGAAGATATAATTATTCACCATTACCTTACCAAACATGGGGAGGAATACGACTTTATGCAGCCACCCATGGTAGAGGTCTTTATAAAACTTCTAACTTCTTAACCGGGATTGAAGACAAGGTTGTTGATCATCCTGCAAAGAAAAATATTGGTAAAGTGAATATTTACCCAAACCCCGTGATAAATGATAAAGTAACTTTCAATTATGCAATGGCCGAAAATGAGGATGCAACCTTAAGCGTTTATGATATTCAAGGGAAAATGGTTTATCAGGCTAACCTTGGCAAGAAGGTCAAAGGTAAAAATCAAGATACATTTAATACCATCAATCTATATAAAGGGACTTACTTAGTTCATATCAAAACCTCATCAGGGTTATTAAATATTGGCAAGTTTATTAAAGTTCATTAAATAAAATAAAAATTTATATTTTAGGCCTAGATTTATTAAAGTCTAGGTCTTTTTCTTTTCATTTATTGTAATGGCAATCAATATTCTAGGTATTTCAGCATTTTACCACGATAGTGCTGCTTGTTTGGTACAAGACGGTAAAATTATATCCGCAGCCCAAGAAGAGAGATTTACCAGGAAAAAGCACGATCATAACTTTCCTATAAATGCCATTAATTCCTGTTTAGAAAATGGCAACATTACTATCAATGACATTGAACTTGTAGCTTTTTATGATAAGCCATTCTTAAAATTTGAAAGACTTTTAGAAACTTATGTGACCTATGCTCCTAAAGGATTGCCATCATTTATTAAAGCAATGCCTTTATGGCTGAAGAAAAAGCTATGGATAAAAGAATTGATCAAAGACGAGCTTGAGTTTGAGGGCACAATACTATTTCCAGAACACCATGAATCACATGCGGCTTCGGCATTTTTTCCTTCACCTTACCAAGAGTCCGCATTTTTAACAATGGATGGAGTAGGTGAATGGGCAACTACAAGTTTTGGTATCGGAAAAGACAACAAGATTGATATTCATGCTGAAATAAACTTCCCACACTCATTAGGGCTTCTATATTCAGCATTCACCTATTACACAGGATTTAAAGTAAATTCAGGAGAATACAAGGTGATGGGACTTGCTCCCTATGGAGAACCCAAATACAAAGACTTGATCTTAAAAGAACTTGTTGATTTGAAAGATGACGGTTCTTTTAGATTGAACATGAAATACTTCAACTATTGTGCAGGCCTTACTATGACCAACAATAAATTTCACAAGTTATTTGGAGGCCCACCAAGAAAACCTGAATCAAAAGTTACGCAAAAAGAAATGGACTTGGCCCGGTCCATACAAGATGTTACAGAGGAAGTAGTTATAAAAATTGGACAACATGTAAAAGAAACAACGGGGCAAAAAAATCTTTGTTTAGCAGGTGGAGTAGCACTAAACTGTGTTGCAAATGGAAAGTTGCTTCAAGAAAATATTTTTGAAAACATCTGGATTCAACCGGCTGCAGGTGACGCAGGAGGAGCATTAGGAGCAGCACTGATTGGTTGGTATCAATATCTTGAAAAAGAAAGATTTGCTGATGGAAAAAATGATGTACAAAGTGGTTCTTATTTAGGTCCGGAATTTAAAAACAGTGACATCACGAATTACTTTGATGAGAATAATATCCCTTATACAGAAATCAGTAATGAAGAAATTCCAGAAAAAATTGCTGATCTAATTAATGAAGAAAATGTAATTGGATGGTTCGAAGGCAAGATGGAGTTTGGCCCAAGGGCATTGGGAGGACGCTCTATAATTGGAGATGCACGCTCTCCCAAAATGCAGGAAACTATGAACTTGAAAATAAAATTCAGGGAAAGCTTCAGACCTTTTGCCCCTTCTATATTAGAAGAACGAGTTTTAGATTATTTTGAATTGGATGGAATTAGTCCTTACATGCTTTTAGTTGCTCCCGTCAAAAAAGAGAGACAAAAACCAATGACGGAAGAACAAGAAAAGTTGTTTGGGATAGATAAGTTAAATGTGCTTCGCTCTGATGTTCCGGCAATTACACATGTTGATTATTCTGCAAGGATCCAGACAGTCCACAAAGAGACTCATCCTCTATATTATAATATGCTTAAAAAACTTGACGAAAAATACGGATACCCTGTTGTTATCAATACTTCTTTCAATGTGAGAGGAGAACCTATTGTATGTACTCCCCAAGATGCATATAGGTGTTTTATGAGAACAAAAATGGATTACTTAATAATTGGCAATTATTTATTTGATAAGAAAGAACAAAAGCCACTTGAAAATGATACCGAATGGCAAAAAGAATTTGAATTAGATTGATATGTTAGAAGAATTTAAGAATATAAAGAGTACTAAGAAAGACCTGAAAAACTTTGGTCTTGTAATCGGGATAGCACTATTGATCCTTGCCGGGTTTCTTTGGTGGAAAGATAGACCAACCTTCTTAACTTTTGGAGCGATCGGTATTGTTGTCATTAGCATTGGATTTATTGTTCCAATAATTCTCAAACCTTTCCAGATAATCTGGATGGTATTTGCAGTAATTATGGGATTTATCATGACGAGGGTTATTCTAAGTCTCCTGTTTTATCTGGTGGTCACCCCTACCAGTATTCTATCTAAACTATTTGGGAAAAAATTCCTTGATCTAAAATTAGATGCAACTGCAAGCAGTTATTGGATTCAAAAACCCAAGAGAGAATTAGGCAAGAAGTTTTACGAAAGGCAATTTTAGCTTATACTTATAACCCTCCTTTCTGCTTCTTACTGTTCAAACACAGTGTTTTGCAGAAATATTATTATTTTTGTTTCCTTATTTAAAGATCGTAAAATAACTGTTATGATAAACAAAATTTTCAGCTGCCTTAAAGACTTCAAAATAGGTTTATTGATATTCCTATTTACTACATTAACTCAATATAATACAGCACTTGCATGTGTTGATTATCACCCAACTCCTCCTCCAATAGTGGTAACCATTGATAGTAATTTGAATAGACTTTGTATCAGGGTTCAAAATCTAAATATCTTTGGAGGTACACAAGGTCAATTTTGCTCTTGCGCACTCAGCTCCTTTGCGAACATATTTTCAAACATATATTATGTTGCTTTTGTTGATTCAGGTACTTCAAATCCAATCAACGGGTTTGACATTTGGCAAAATCAATCTGCTGCGACCAATGCTTGGTCTGGTGTGTTACCCGGTAGTGATTGGTCAGGATTTGTCGCAGAGGTTACCGATAGCCTTGTCGCAGGACTAGCTGTGGATTTACTTATTTACGCAAATCTTCCAGCCGGATACACTACTAATTGTTTGGATAGTTCCTTTATATGTTTAGATACAGCATTAACACAAACAAGTTTCGGAACAGATGAGTGGTCAGCAAATGGAGATTCATTAACGGGCAATCACCAAAGTGTAAGCACGTTAAACGTTCCACCACCTGCCAATTATATTCAAGTGGCTTTAACTTCATTTCCTCCATCTATTTCAGCTATAACCACACCGGGATCATGTTATGGTTCAAGTGATGGTTCCATAAGTGTTTCTGTCATTGGTGGGCTCTCCCCTTATACATATTCATGGTCTACCGGAAGTACATCTAGCTCAATAAATAGTCTAATGCCCGGGAATTATACGGTTACTGTAACAGACAAAAACTTACTAACCGTTTTTCAATCCATTTTGGTTGAGAATCCTGATTCTTTAGATATGATGTTCATGACTACAGATGCAACATGTGCCGAAAATAGTGATGGATCAGCAAGTGTATCTGTATGGGGTGGAACAGCTGCATATTCCTATTTGTGGAGTACAGGGTCAACAGCTAATGAGATTCTAAATATCATGTCAGGCACTTATACTGTCACCATTACGGATGGGAATAATTGTAAAGATACTACCTCGGTCGCAGTTGGGGCACCTGATAGTTTAGATATGAAAATCACTCTCACTCACTTAAGCTGCAACGGTAGTTACGATGGAGCAGCACAGGTTTCTGCATATGGAGGAACTCTCAATTATACTTATAAGTGGACTCCCGGAATAACAATGACAACTTCTGCCTACTTATCTTTAAGTGGATTAGCCGCAAATACCTATCCAGTTACGGTGACAGATGCAAATAACTGCATGATAACCGATAGCGCTATTATTACAGAACCTGATTCTATACTCTATAGACTATCTTCTACTAACTTGAGCTGTAATGGGCTTAACGATGGTACGGCCAGTGCATCAGTATGGGGAGGAAATACTCCTTACAATTATATATGGTCTAATGGAGATAGTTTATGGAATACCATGGGCCTAGCTGCTGAAACTTATTATCTATCAATTATGGATGTAAACGGCTGCTGGGAATATGATTCAGTAACAATCACTGCCACATCTTTCTCTATAGGAGCCACATCTGTAAATGTTAATTGCAACGGAGAATCGGATGGTTCGGTAACTATTGCAACATCCGGGGGAACCAGTCCTTATGCATTTATGTGGTCTACAGGCGATACCGTTACATGGCTGGATAGCCTTGCAGGAGGTTCCTATGCTGTTACTGTAACAGATGATTCAAGTTTATGCGCATTTGCCTGGGTTAATTTAACAGAACCCGACACCAGCCTCTATTCAACTTCAGGTGCTTCTGATATTGCTTGTAATGGGGATGGAGATGGGAGTATAATGGTTACAGTTATGGGAGGAACCAATCCTTACACGTATTTATGGTCTGATGGTTCTATTTCTCAAAATCTTGGCAACATGGATGGAGGAACGTATAAACTCACAGTAACCGATGCTAATGACTGTATGTTATACGCTTCAATAAAAATAAACGAACCTGACTCATTACTTGCCGATGTAGACCAGGTTGACATAAGCTGTAATGGTATCATAGATGGTACAGCCAAAGCAAAAATAACAGGCGGTACAAAATCATACATTTACAGTTGGTCAACAGGTAATTCTTTAAGTACAGCTAGTGGATTGTCAGAAGGCAATTACAGCTTAACGGTGACTGATGCTAACGGCTGTGAAGATATTGCAACATTTTCAATAATTGAGCCTGGGGACATGACTGCCAGTATTGCAAAAACAAATGTATTATGTAAAGGATATGCAACCGGTGAAGTTGACCTAACAGTAGGTGGCGGAACAGGTTCCTATACATATGCCTGGTCAAATAGTAAATCATCACAAGATCAAAAATTCCTGAAAGCAGGAACTTATAGTGTTGTAGTTACAGATGGAAATGATTGTAATGCAAGTGCAAGCGCTACATTATCTGAACCTTCATCAAGTATGACAGTAACAACTAACTCAACAACCCCTGTATGGCCTAATGGAGGCGATGCAAGTGTTTCTGTAACAGGTGGAACTTCACCGTATTCCTATCAGTGGTATTCAGGTCAGGATACCTCATATATTGATAGTATTACTTCAGGAGTTTATTCAGTAGTCATAACTGATGCTAACGGTTGCAGAATCGTTGCTTATGTAGAGGTTCCCACTGGAATGAATGCTGTAGGTTCAAGTGAACTTATAATTATCTATCCTAACCCATCAAATGGTGTTTTGTTTATTGATTATGAATTGACATCAAGTCAACAACAGATCATTTTTTCAATTTTTAATCAACTGGGAGAATTAGTTTTAGAAAGGAAAATTGAAAATCCAAATACTTTAATTAACAAAATAGATTTAAACCTTGAACAGCTCCCATCAGGGTCATACTTGCTTAAAATGGATCTTGATAAAAGTACCATTAGTAAAAACATTATCTTAACTAAATAAAAGAGCAATGTCTAAACTTTCAATTCTAGTTGAATTTTGGGATTTCCTTAGAGAAAGAAAAAAGTGGTGGTTGCTTCCTATTGTAGTATTCTTGGTATTGCTAGGAGCTCTTATTGTATTGACTGAAGGATCAGCAGTAGCACCTTTTGTGTATACTTTGTTTTAGGATAGCTGATAGTTAATAGCTGATAGCTTTTCTAATCATGAACTATTAGCTATCGGCTATTACGTAAAATTCTAAAGATACTTATCTCCCCTATCACGCTTTACATCTGCAGTAACCTGCTTAATTTGTTGTTCAAAATCCTTTTTGCAGATTAACAGGACATTATCTGACTCAACAACAATATAATCTTCAAGCCCTTGAAGAATGACCAATTTATCTTTAGGAGTTTTCACCACACATTTTGAAGTATCATAGATCATCACATTTTTGCCGCTGACTGCATTTTCCAAATAATCCTTCTCGTGCAATTCATATACCGCACCCCAAGTACCAATATCTGACCAGCCAAATTCAGCCGGAGCCACATAAACATTGTTGGACTTTTCCATTATACCATAATCAATAGAAATATTAGTACAATGAGAATACGCCTTCTTGATGTAAGCCGCTTCTTTTTTATTATTGTAGAACTTTTGATCTCTAAACAAATCATGAACTTCAGGAAGGTGGTCTTGAAACGCATTCAAAATTGTCTTAACATTCCACACAAAAATTCCCGAGTTCCACAAGAAGTCACCACTCTTAACAAATGACTTGGCAAGTTCTAAATCAGGTTTTTCAGTGAAAGTTTTGACTTTAAACAATCCCCTTTTCTTTCCATCTGCAACGTATTGAATGTACCCATATCCTGTATCAGGCCTGCTTGGTTTTATCCCTAACGTAATCAAAAACTCATTGCTTGCGGCATCTTGCACTGCAGATTTAATGATCTTCAAATAATCACTTTCCTTTAAAATAATATGATCCGATGGAGCGACAACAATGTTCGCATTAGGGTTTAAATTATAAATTTTAAAACAAGCATAGGCAATACACGGTGCAGTGTTTCTTCTTGTAGGTTCACAGAGTATTTGTTCATCTCTTATTCCTTTTAATTGTTCCTTAACCAGACCTTTATAAGAACTATTTGTAACAATATAAATATTCTTACGTGGGCATAACTTAAGATACCTTTTATATGTAGCTTGAATAAGTGTCGAGCCTGTATTTAATATATCAAGAAACTGTTTAGGATTGGCAGTTCTACTGATAGGCCAAAAACGACTTCCTATTCCTCCTGCCATTATTACTGCGTAAGTATTCTTTCTCATAATCGATAATTCGTGTATTCGCTAATTCGTATAATCGTGTATTAGTGTACTTATTTTATAAGCTATTTGCTATCAACTCTAATCTAAAGGCATTTTGAATTCTTAATTCGTTATTCGTAAATATTTATGCATTCTCTTTAAAAATAACTTCCAACAGAGTTTGACCAACTGCTTTTAAAACTTTTTTATCAATAATATCCATATTGTCATTATGTGTGTGCCAGAATTTTCCAAAATTAGAAGGAGTATCATGATCATAATGAACAATATCTATACATGGAATACCTGCTAATTTGTTTATGTAAACATGATCATCAATTATTGGATTGGTTTCCTCAAAATGAAAGTTAGATGAATATCCATTTTGTGCCGCTGCATTCCATACTTTCTTCATTACAGAAGGAGCAAATTTCATTGAATTTCCTTCCATAGTAAAAGTAGCATCTTTGCCTCCCACCATATCCAGTAGTATTCCATACAATGGAAAATAGTTCTTTTTATGAAGATTTTTTGACCAATATTGTGAACCTAAACACCAGGAATCAGCTCTAGGTGCAAGTCCAGTATTATCAGGTTGGCCATAGTCCTCTACATCAAAAAGAATAATATCAATTCCTACCTGAGGTGAATTTTGAGATAGTTGTCTAGCTATTTCAAGTAATACCCCAACCCCACTTGCTCCATCATTTGCTCCATCAATGGGTTGATCCCGGTTGGTTTTATCTTGATCCGCAAAGGGCCTTGTATCCCAATGGGCACACAGCATTATTCGATTCTTCTTCTCTGGGTTAAATTCTGCAATAAAATTTCTCATCGGAACTTTGCTACCATCATATATCTTAACATCTGTTTTTTGAATAATTAGATTTGCTGAAAACCTTTCCAAATAACTCGTCAGTAGCTGCTCGCATTGTTTATGCCCTGAAGTACCCGGAACCCTGGGACCACAATCAACCTGTTTCTTAATAAAAAAGTAGGCTGAATCAGCATTGAATTGTGGGACTATTAAACTCGAAACAATTTCAGCATCTTCCTGAGAGGTGGTAGTACTCGTAGTTGAGTTATCCTGATTACAGGAATAAATAAAAGAAAGCGAGATCAATAAAAATAACCTCCATAAATATGATTGAATATAACAAATCATTTTCACTACTCTATCAACTAATTCTTCCAAACCCAATTAGAACCATCTTTTCCATCCTTTATTTCCAAATTAATCTTATTCAATTGATCTCTTATTTTGTCAGAAGTATCAAAATCCTTTTTTGTTCTTGCCTCATCTCTTATCTCTAAAATCAAATTCATTAATCCATCCATGACATCATCATTTTTATCATCAGAGCTAATTACTTTTAATCCCAGAATTGAAACAAGGTAATTGTCAAAAATAGACTTGAGTTCAGACAAATCTTCTGCAGAAATCGTTTCTTTCTTATCATTAACTGAATTTATGATCTTAACTCCTTCAAACAAATTGGCAATAAGCATTGGGGTATTGAGGTCATCATTCATAACCTTCCGACAATCACCTTCAAGATTTTTAATGTCAACGGTTGATTTATCAGAGGAGCTCAACGACTGCAAAGTTTTATAGGCTTCCACCAGTTTATTATATCCTTTCTCTGCTGCCTGTAGTGCTTCATTAGAAAAATCCAAAGTACTTCTGTAATGTGCCTGTAATATTAAAAACCTTATGATCATTGGATGATACGTTCTTTCAAGCATGTCATGTTCACCTGTAAAGAACTGCTTTAATGTAATGGTGTTACCTAATGATTTAGCCATCTTCTGACCATTCATAGTAAGCATATTGTTGTGCATCCAGTACTTTACTGATTTACATTTTAATCCACCCATTGATTGAGCAATTTCACAATCGTGATGAGGAAACAAAAGATCCAAGCCTCCACCATGTATATCAAATTCATCCCCAAGATATTTCGTACTCATCACTGAGCATTCCAAATGCCAACCCGGAAATCCCAAACCCCATGGAGAATTCCAACGCATTAAATGTGTTTGGTCAGCCTTTTTCCATAAAGCAAAATCAAGACTGCTTTTCTTTTCATCCTGACTGGTTAGTTCACGTGTACCCGAAATTAAGTCTTCAATATCTCTACCTGACAATTCACCATAATTGTGATCAGTGTTATACGTATTTACATCAAAATAAACGGAACCATTGGCTTCATAGGCGTATCCATTTTGCATGATCTTTTCGATCATTTCAATTTGCTCGGGGATATGGCCTGTTGCTCTTGGTTCAATATTTGGTCGAATCACATTTAAAGCAGCCATATCTTCATGATAACTATTCATGAATTGTTGAGCAATTTCCATTGGCTCGAGTTTCTCTAACTTAGCTTTTTTTATTAGTTTATCTTCTCCATCATCAGTATCTCCTTCCAAATGACCAACATCAGTAATATTGCTAACATACCTAACTTTATACCCTAGAAAATTTAAATATCTGTATAGTATATCAAAAGTTATTGCAGGTCGTGCATTACCTAAATGTGCATGACTATATACTGTAGGTCCACAAACATACATCCCCACAAAAGGAGGATTTAAAGGTTCGAACTTTACCTTTTTTCTAATTAAAGTATTATATACGAACAACTCATTTGCCATGGCGCAAATATATAAGAATTACAAAAAAAATGAGTATAACGAGAGAGGAAATATGCCTATCGAAAAAGGCGGAGGCGTTACTTCTTGAGGAACTTTTCGGTCTTATTATCAATATTCAGATAATAATAACCTTTAGATAGGCCATCCAAGTCAACTTGTTTATCAAATCCTTTTTTAACAAGATTGCCATAGCTATCGAAAATCTCATATTCAGCTTCCTCTGAAAAGTATACTAACTTCGAAACTCTTTGAGGCCAAAAGTTAACCTCAGGCTTTGAAGAATTGTATTCTTGAGCTTTTGAGTAATTGGCTTTCCCGGTAAAATCAGTTTGCTTGATCCGGTAACGATTTTCCCCTGAATGATGTCTAATTTTTACTGAATAAGTGTTGACTTCTGCTAAACCCTTTCCTTGTACTTCCCCGGAAGGTACCCATTTGTTATTTCGGAATTGCTCTACAATAAATGGCAATGGGCCACTTTCTCCTTTTGATGACCATTGTACATGATCCTCATCAATTTTGATCTCCAATATCTGACAAGTAGTACGAGGTTTTAAAACTTCAGGGTTAATAACTTTGGGCTTACAATCTCCCTTATGTACTATAATAATTGATACTTTATCTCCGATATTAAATTTGGATAAATTAACCTCAAAAGCACTGGAGTTTATGTCTTCTACTTCTTTTACATCATTTACTTTTACCTCCATTGCACAAAAAGAACCATCTACACTGTTGTAAGGATTTTGTACAAACAAATTCTTCCCTTGATAATTGCCTTCAAGAAGTAACTCACCTGCTTTAGAACACATAAATGTGACTAAAATTAGTGCTGAAATAAGAAAGGTGACTTTCCTCATAAATTTATTTAGCTTTTAAGTTTGGGAGCTTTTTGCTAAATCGACTCTAATTTACAAATATTTTATAAATTTCAACGATTTATTATACTATAATGATTCAACGCAATAATAAAATCTTATTTTAACATATCAAAGTAAAATTAAATATTTTTTACCCATCCC
>JAESSM010000106.1 GCA_016764115.1 Bacteroidia bacterium
CATGAATCCCACATTCACGCATAATTGCCATTTTAGCTGCTGCTGTATCATCTTTTCCTCCAACAATAGCACCTGCATGTCCCATTCTTCTTCCCGGAGGCGCTGTTTGCCCGGCAATAAAACCAACAACTGGTTTAGTACCATTTTCTTTGATCCATCGGGCAGCATCAGCTTCCATAGAACCGCCAATTTCTCCAATTAATATAATTCCTTCTGTAGCGTCATCTGCCATTAATAACTTGATAGCATCTAGCGTTGTAGTTCCAATAATCGGATCTCCACCAATACCGATGCAGGTAGATTGACCTAATCCTGCTTTAGTTACCTGATCAACAGCTTCATAAGTCAGTGTTCCAGATCTGGATACAATACCAATAGTACCTGGATTGTGAATAAAGCCAGGCATAATACCCACTTTGGCCTCACCCGGAGTAATAACCCCAGGGCAGTTGGGCCCAACTAACCTGCAATTCTTATCAGAAATGTATTCTTTAACTTTGATCATGTCCGAAGTTGGAATACCCTCGGTAATAGCAATAATCACTTTGATTCCTGCTTCAGCAGCTTCCATGATTGCATCAGCCGCAAATGGTGGAGGTACAAATATTACAGACACATCTGCGTTGGCTTCGTTAACAGCATCAACAACAGTGTTAAACACCGGTTTCCCCAAATGCGTCTGGCCTCCTTTCCCTGGAGTAACCCCACCAACAACATTGGTTCCATATTCTATCATTTGCTCAGCATGAAAAGAGCCTTCTTTCCCTGTAAAACCCTGAACAATTACTTTTGAATTTTTATTGACTAATACTGACATAATGTATCTTCTTTAATTGCTTTTTAGTCTAACGAAATGTAAATATAATGATAAATAATAGCTTAAAGGCAATATGCTGCAACCTATTGACAGATAGGAATACTCAAGTCATCATTCTTCTCAAAACCCAGTTTTTCAGCACTAGCTAAATCACGACAGGCAAGCTCTGTTTTTGTTAAATTAAATCGTGCTACGCACCTGTAATAAAAAGCATCTCCCGATTTATGATTACCAATGTATCTATTCAGGTCTTTTAATGCTTTTTCATATTTTTTCAAATGAACCAAAAGTTGTCCTCTAAGCATATAAGCTGCTTCATTCTCTTTATTTAGCGTCAAGGATGCATCGATATCTTCATAACCACTCTGATATTCACCAGTATTCAATTTACACTTTGCACGATTATAAAGCGCCTCATAATGTGCAGAATCAATTTCTAAAGTTTTGTTGAAGTCTTCAATAGCCTTTTTATACTGTTTTAATTCCATTTTGGTAAAGCCACGATTATTATATGCATAAGAAAAATTAGGCTTTAACTCAATGGCTTTATCAAAATCCGAAACAGCTTCATCATATTTCTTTTGTTTAAGGAATGCATAACCCCTGTTATTAATCAATAGAGCATTCTTTGGGTCAATAGCAATTGCTTTAGAGTAATGCATTACCGCCTCAGGGTAATCTTTCAATAAATATTTAATGTCTCCCAGTTTAGTATGCGCTTTAATACTCTGGCCATCCAATACGATAACTTTTTCAATATCTTTGATCGCTTCCAAATAATCAGCATTCCTAAATCTAGCCATCCCTCGGTTATAATAGGCATTTGTATACTCGCTATCTAGCTTTATTGCTTCCGAAAAATCGGGAATTGCTGCCTCGAAATTCAACATAGAAGCTTTGGTCAAACCTCTATTATTGTATGCTTTTGCACTTTTAGGATCGAGAAATATTGCCTGGTTATAATCAGCAATTGCACCATAATAATTTTCTGTCAGCGACCTTGCATACCCTCTATTCATGTAAGATTTGGAATCACTAGAATTCAAATTGATAGCTACGGTGAAGGTTTTGATAGCATCTCTAACTTTCTTTAAAGCAAACAGCTTAACATTTGCCAAATTGAAAAATGCATACGAATAACTGGAATCCAATTCAATTGCTTTCAGGAAATCTTTGATCGAACCATCTACATCTTTGGAAGCAATCTTAGCTTTTCCTCTCTCGTTATATGGATGAGCGAGTTGATCATTCAAATCAATGGCTTTAGTTTGATCTGTAATGGCCTTTTGATATTCCTTTTGTTCGAAATAAGCAATTCCCCTAAAAATATATGCTTTGGTATATTCAGGATTGATGTCAATAGCTTTCGAAAAATCATCGGCTGCACCTACATAATCATTAGTGTAGTACTTTTTCTTTCCGGAATCAAAATAAGAGGTGTCTTGTTGAGCAAGCAGCTGAAGTGAGGAAAATATAATTAGAGCTAAACCAAATAAATATTTCATCGTCTTATTAAAACGCAAACTTTACGCCATTCTTGTCAAAAAAAAGGATATCAGATAAAATGATCGGATCAAGTTATCTAATATCCCATATATATGATGATTTTAATTAATTACTTTCTGCAACTTCCAATTCTCGTTCAGCTATTCCGTTTTTTTTTACTTCATCAGCACTAAGAAACGGATAACGATAATCAGTTGGTGAAACAAAGGTTTCCTTGATACTTCTTGGAGAAACCCATCTTAGTATATTTAACATAGAACCTGCTTTGTCATTTGTTCCTGAACCCCTCGAGCCTCCAAATGGTTGCTGGCCAACCACTGCGCCAGTAGGTTTGTCATTGATATAAAAATTACCGGCAGCATTTCTTAGCTTTTTGGTTCCAAAATAAAGAGCATATCTGTCCTGCGAGATAATTGCTCCTGTTAAAGCATAAATTGATGTGCTATCCACCACAGCCAAGATCTCTTCGTATTTGTCTGCTTCATAAACATAAATTGTTAAAACAGGACCAAATAACTCTTCGCACATTGTGGTATACTTTGGATCTTTAACCAAGATAACCGTTGGCTCGATAAAGTACCCCACAGATTTATCACAATTACCTCCAATTATTACTTCTGCATTACTATCATCCTTGGCATCTTCAATGTATTTTGAAATCTTGTCAAACGAATCTTCATCGATCACTGCATTCACAAAATTCGAAAAATCTTCTGGAGGACCCATTTTCATAGATTTCATTTCCACTTCCATATCAGCCTTTACTTCATCCCAAATGTTATCAGGAATATAAGCACGGGAAGCAGCAGAGCATTTTTGACCTTGATATTCAAATGCCCCGCGCATTAATGCAGTTGAAACCACTTTGGCATTTGCAGAGGAGTGAGCTACTACAAAGTTCTTTCCGCCAGTTTCTCCTACAATTCTTGGATAAGACCTGTAATGATGAATGTTGTTACCAATTGTTTTCCAGATATTTTGAAATACTTCCGTAGAACCAGTAAAATGTATTCCTGCAAAATCCTTATGGTTGAAAACCACATCTCCTACAACTTTACCTGGTGCCAAAACCAAATTGATAACTCCATCAGGAACACCCGCCTCTTTAAAAATATCAATGATTACCCTGGCAGAATAAATTTGAGTTTTTGAGGCTTTCCAAACAATGGTATTACCCATCATAGCAGGTGCTGCACACAAATTTCCAGCAATGGATGTAAAATTGAACGGTGACAATGCAAACACGAAACCCTCTAATGGTCTATATTCTAACCGATTCCAAGTCCCACCTGCAGATTCGGGTTGCTGAGCATAAATCGCAGTCATGTATTGAACATTAAACCTTAGAAAATCTGCCAATTCACATGATGCATCAATTTCTGCCTGAAGTACATTTTTTGATTGCCCGAGCATTGTAGCCGCATTCATTTTTTGACGGTATGGACCAGCTAATAGATCTGCCGCTTTTAAGAAAATAGCAGCTTTATGTTGCCACGGCAATTCAATCCAAGAATCTTTTGCTTTAAGGGCAGCATCAATCGCCATTTTAACATGAGAAGCATCTCCTTCATAATAATGCCCAAGAACATGTTGATGGTCATGCGGAGGCGTCATTGGAACTTTATTATCTGTAGTTACTTCTTTACCATCAATATACATAGGTACATCAATGGTTTTGGATCTCGCATCAGCTAGTTCCTTTTTTAATTCCTCTCTTTCAGGACTTCCCGGAGCAAAACCTAAAACAGGTTCATTTGCTGCAACCGGTACTTCAAAAAATCCTATTGACATATTTAAAATGTTTTTTTCCGCTTAAGCGGAATTGGTAAACAAACTTATTTTTTTTTTGCTTTCTTAGCCTTGGTAATTTTCTTTTTAGCTTCTGTTTTTTTAGGTGCCGCTTTTTTAGCCGCAGGTTTAGCAACAGCCGCTTTCGTAGATTTTCTTGGTCTACTGTTTCCGTAAGAACCTTTAAATCTTTTTCCTTTTTCAGTTTTTCTGTCTCCTTTTCCCATTTTATTATTTTTTAGAGTTTTTTCGAGAACGCAAATTTAGTAAAAACAATTTAGACTTC
>JAESSM010000107.1 GCA_016764115.1 Bacteroidia bacterium
CCAATCATTTCCCTTATTTAGAACTTTAACCTTGGCATTACTTGGTATAGATATTACAACCCCTTGATCACTCCCAGCACCTTTTCTTAGATTAAGCCCGTTATCTGATTTAACGAAATAAGTGGTTTGTGCACATAAAATATTTGTAAACCCAAAGACTGTGGTAACTATGATAATAATTATTAAGTGCTTCATTTGCTAAAAATTGATTGGGCGCAAAATTAATTTATTTTATTGAATTTGGGAATTAATCGAGTTGACTATGTCCCCATTCCAAAAAGAGGCTGTCTCAGAAGTCCATTTTCCTGTCATCCTGAAGAATGAAGGATCTTGTTACATATTTATAATCAGGGAAAAAGATTCTTCACTATCGTTCAGAATGACATGAGTTTTTGAGTTTTCAAGCAGCCTGTTTTTGATTCGTAATCTAACTAATAAGCTGTTACCAAAAACTTAGTAAGAACACTATCCTCTTTCATAGTTCTACCAATAGTTTTTTCCGTAAGAAATTCATAAGAGTTGAAAGCGAAAAATGTTTTGATGCCTTCGGGAGCTTTTATGGGAGTGGTTTGTTCCTCTTTTTTCTTGATAGTTTTCTTAGGAGTAGGCTTTAAAGGTTTATTGATAATTTTTTTCTTGGGTTTTTCAGATTGTTTGTTTTCAGAATTAGCAATTGCATTTACCGGAATTGTTTCAGGCATTTTAGTTTCTGGTAGAACAAATATGGTATCCGTTTTGTAAACATAAACCGTTTGTGGAGTTGTTATAGGTTCAATCTCATTACCTGAACTTAAGAAAAAGAAAATCAACAAGATCGCTGCCAAAGCTAATGCAGATTGATATGCAGGAACCTTGTAATTTATTGAGTTCTTTACAAGTTCTTGAATGGGATACAAAGAGTTATGTCTCTTATCAAATGCAATTAGCAGGTCCTTTTTTATTTGCGGATCAGGTTGGATAATATCCTTCTCTTTCTCAAACAATTCAACGCTTTCAATTAAGATTATTCTGAATTCCTGATATTCTTTTTCACCAATTTGTTGAAGAACATACTGTTTTTCTTCTGACTGCAGCTCTTCGAAATTTTTTAGTAGCAAAAGCTGCTCGAGTTTTTCATCTAAGTTAGCCGGTATTTTTCCCATGATATTTTGATTTATGCGGATTGAAAGTCCTAAGTTTTACTGCTAATTTTTTGGTGGTGTAAAAAATTCTTGATTTTACTGTTCCTTCAGAGCAATTCATAATTTGACTAATTTCTTTGATAGCTAATTCCTCCTGATATCTTAAAATAAATGTTTCCTTATGCTCATCATCAAGTTTACTTAGTTCCTTTTTCAGATGTTTCTTAAAAAGTTCTTTATCATAATCTGATGACTCATCTTCTTTCTGAACTAATTCCAATTCATCTTTCAAATTGATAATAGTTCCCCTTATAGCATCTTTGCGGTATTCATTTTTACACATGTTAGAAGCAATGGAATAAATCCAGGTTGAGAACTTCTTATCTGTATCAAATAGATTAGGTTTTTCAATTATTTTCAAGAACAACTCTTGTAAAAAATCTTGTGCTTTGATGTTGTCCTGATGGAGCATTCTATAAAAGTAATAGTGCAATTTTTTGTCATATCTTTTGTACAGCTCATTAAAAGCAGACTTTTTGCCTTTTGAAATAAACCGCATCAGCTCCTCATCGGAGCTGTGCGAAAAACCTGTATTATGATTAAATGAAAACACCCTACTTCTTATTCAGGATCTAGCATTTATCGCTCAATTATTTCCATGAACACTCTGAAACCAACCCTTGGATCATGATCCTTATAATCCTGTACAGATTTAATAAGCGATTCTTCTGGTATAACGTCCCAACTGCCACCCTTAGCCTTCCCTGTTTCATCTATCATTTCAGATACATTGCCAATTACATTGTATAAACCATAGTCATTTGGCCAATAAGATGTTACCGGGACAGTAAAGAAACCTCCATCAGTACCAGGATCTTCTGTTGTGCTAAAGTTTGCGAGGTAACATCCTTTAGAATTATAGGGTAAATCATAATTATATTCTATCTTTTTTGAACCTACGTGCCACGGATATTTTCCTTTCATTTCACCCCCTTTTGCGGCCAACTCCCATTCTTCTTCAGTAGGTAGTCGAAATTTGATCTTTTTAAAATCTTTCTTTTTATCATCAAAACTGTTATAAACTTTTGTTAACCATTCACAATACATAATTGCTGCCTCATGAGTAATATTCTGTACAGGATGAAACTCCTTATCAGGTTTCCCGTGCACAAAAATGATCTCATCTGGCTGGTTTTTATCCTCGTCTGATAAAAATTCTCTCCAATTTACTGGATGTATTTGCGCCATGTTAAGTTTTTCGAATTCTTTTTGTTTCAGCAGGTCCATCAAGAATAGTTCATATTCGCTGTTCGAAAGCTCAGATTGACTGACATACAAATTTTCTTTGATCTTGATAGGTGCTTTATTAAGATCCTTGAAACTGAGATCTATTAAAGGTTTATAATTAGCAGGAAATCCTTCTTTACTTTCAAGATAATTAATGATCTCTTCTTCTCTACCGCCTTGCTTGGCTATTTTGAGTATTAGATTTTTGGTTAGGTCGGAATTAGTAAGATCATCGCTTGATTTGTAATGATCGTGTAAAATCAATAGGGGAGTAATGTAATTGAGGTTTATCAACTTAACTATGGTGTTATCATTATCGTTATAAAGCTTGATCTTTAGATGATCAAGGATAAAAGTACGTTCAAAGTTCTTTTTCAACTTGGCCATGTTGTCCATTCTTTGTTCATTATACTGTGAAGCTAATCCAACAACATATAGTTGATCACTAAATTGATTTGTTAAATTTTGATTTACTGTTAAAGCAAAATATAATGATTTCCCTTTCTGATTATTTGCTATTGACTCGTACAGGATTCTGTTACGATCATCTAAGGTTGATGCTTCAGAAAACTCTTGTTCGGGAAGTTGAACTCCATTCTCTTCAAAAATTTTGGTTCGGTATGTTTTATCATTCATTAAAGACCTGTTCAATATCGTAACATCTTTTCTTATGTCCTGAGCATCTTGTAATATCCAAATTGGATAAGTGTCATTATCTCCATTTGTAATTAACATCGAATTATTTTCAAGGGACATCAATACATTGTAGTTATAAGCTAATACGCCAGGCGAAATATCATTGCTGTTGAACCATTTCTTGCAGTATTCTCTCTTTTTACCTAAATCTCTGGTGAGTTCATAATAGGTTACGTAATCATCAAAAAGTTCAGGTCTGTTTGGATCTAGTTCTTCAGCCTTTTCAAGGTGATGAAATAGTTCATAATTGTTATTACCATTCCACCATTTAATGTAATGATATTCAAAAGTATTGGGAATTGATTTTTCCATTTTTGAAACAATACTGTTAACAAGCTCTCCTTCTTTATCAAACGGATTATCCTTATTGCATGTAATGCGAGCCATTTGGGTAGCAGTATAGTAGTTAAGCCATGCATCAGCATTTTTGGGGTTATTTCCGGTTTCTTTTTCCCAAAGTTTTGATTGTTCCATATACCAGCTATATGGTTTGATATCTTTAATAATAGGTACAACCTGTTCAGGGGAGGGGGTGCTAAACCCTGAGGTTAGGATGAATAGGCTACTGATTAATAATAGATATTTTCTTCCTCTATTTTTCATGATATTATATTTTGTGATGAACTTTTCATTTTAATAAAACGCAATTGCAAATACTAATACACTTGAGTTTTGGAAAGGTTCAAAAAAAGTTGAAATAATCAAGGTCATGTTGAGCGGAGTCGAAATCTTCCGGTCTATGTTTCGACTCCACTCAACATGACCTTAAATTATTTCAACTTTTTTTGAACCTTTTCAAAAGTCAAGTGTATTACTATTTGCAATTGAGTTTTATTAAAATGAAAAGTTCATCACAAAATATATTATCATGAAAAATAGAGGA
>JAESSM010000108.1 GCA_016764115.1 Bacteroidia bacterium
AAAGGAAGAGTAGAAAAGGCTCATATCTTAAAAGGAATCGGTGGAGGTTGTGATGAAGAGGCCCTACGAGTTGTCAACATGATGCCCAACTGGAATGCGGGAAAACAAAGAGGCAAAGCTGTGAGTGTTTGGTTTACCCTCCCTATCAAATTTACGCTTCAGTAGCCGGTTGCTCAAGTACTACTTCTGATTTCGCCAATTCACCCTTTAATCGATCAATTACATTGACTTCAATTGCATCCACTTGTCTGTTAATAGCGTTGTAATAGCTGATCCAGTCACCTAAGTGAATTAAATATATAGCCCTCTCAATAAAAGAATTCCCTTTCGACCAAAGCTCAATTATAGTATTGGTATACTCTGAAAAGATCTCTTTACAAATCTCTATTCTTTGTTGATTTCTATCAAAGTCATTTTCATTTCTGAACAAAATCACAGCAATGCTATCATCTTTTGATCTCCAACCAACCAATTCGTTGTGATTCATCTCAGGAATTACATGATGACAAGCCAACATCTTCGAATTCTCATTCAGTTGTTGTCTAAACCTTACTGCGACTGTTTCCATGTCAGAACAAACATAGATCATAGGATGCATTTCACAAATCTTGTTTGAAATTTCATTTGCCTGCACTTTGATGTCATTTTCATTTTCATCCAACAAAGTTATCGTGTTTTCCAATTGGGACTCAAAGTCAATATCAATCAATCCATATCGCTTTAGAATAAACAATTGCTGAATAAATGAGTATGCCAAGCATGTTCTTGGAGGCATTCCTCCAGGTATTAAGATGTGATCTAATCTCTTCTCTTTAGCTATTTCAATTACACGCCCTCCAGATGAAACGCAAACGATCTTTGCATTTGCATTTAAAGCCTTTGTAAATGCACTCAATGTCTCTTCAGTATTTCCTGAATATGATGAAATGATAACCAAAGAGTTCTCGGATATATATGCTGGTAAAGAATATTCTTTATTAACGTTATATGGAATTTTGATATTTTCCGATACTATTTGTTGTACCAGGTTTCCGCCAATACCTGAACCTCCCAACCCTGAAACCAGTACATTCTTTATTTCAATTTCAGGTTTATTCAACTGCGCTTCTCTACCAATTTGAAGTGCCTCTTTAATTTGTGTTGTAAAATTTGCAATAAGGTTGTCCATAGTTGTTTTTCTAATGAAGGATGCTAATATACAAATGAATACAAATAATACTAATATTTACGAATTACGAATACACGATTTAGAAATTTCTATTTTGCTTCGTCCAATCGGTAATGTATTCAGAAATTGCACTGGTATCGGTTCCAGGTGGAAATAATTTACCAACGCCCATATCATTCAGTTTCTTCATGTCTTCACCAGGAATTATACCTCCACCGGTTAAAAGTACATCATTGAGTTCATTTTTTTTCATCAGGTCAATAACCTTTGGAAAAACTGTCATGTGTGCTCCGGAAAGTATACTGACCCCAATGGCATCTACATCTTCTTGTAGAGCAGTGTTTACAACCATTTCCGGCGTTTGCCTCAAACCAGTATAAATCACCTCCATGCCTTTATCCCTCAGTGATGACGCAATTACTTTTGCACCTCGATCGTGACCGTCCAAGCCAATTTTTGCTATAAGCACTCTAATTGGTCTGTCCATCAATAAAATATTTTTGCTTAATCGAATTCTTCATAATCCCCCTCGTCAAAATCATCATCAAAATCATCCATGTCATCATCCAATTCAATTTCTAATGTGTCATCCGAACTTTCATCATTGTCTTCAGTCCCTTCTGCTTCATCAAGTTCCTCTGACCCCTCTTCTTCCTCATTGAATTCATCTGAGTCTAAATTTTCGGAAACTCCATTTTCAGATAGTGTATTGGTCATTTTATAATTGTTTACGAATAACTAATCTTTACGAATGTACGAATTACCGAATACACGAATAACGATTTAACCTACCGGTTCCAATTCATTTATTCCCGTCTCAATTCTTGCTATAACTTCTTCTTTGCCTAACAACTCTGCCATTTCAAACAATGGGGGTCCAAAGCCCACTCCAGAAACCAATAATCTTAATACTGGCATCAATGCTCCAATTGGTAATCCTTTTGATTCAACAAAATGTTTGAATGCTTGTTCTATTTCATCGGCTTTGAAACTTTGTAAATTTAAAAAAACAGATTTCAATTCTACAACTACTTCAGGAATATTTTCCTTCCATTTTTTCCTGACTACTTTTTCATCGTAGCTCTTTGGCTTTTCAAAAAAGTAGGATGCATGCTCCCAAAAATCATTGATGAAAGACATTCTTTCTTTTACCAATCCACAAACATTACTTATAAATTCTTCATCATTGGCAATCCCTTTATCTTGTAAAGCCGGCTGTACCATTTTGGCAAGCTCTTTATCATCGTAAGACTTCAAGTATTGCTGATTGAACCATTTAGCCTTGTCAGGATCAAATTTCGCACCTGACTTAGTAACACGCTCCAAGCTAAATTCACTGATCAATTCATCAAGTGTAAACAATTCTTTGTCATCGCTGGGATGCCAGCCCAATAATACCAGCATGTTCAAAAATGACTGCGGGAAATACCCATCATCTTTAAATCCTGAAGATCTTTCTTTATTCTCGGGATTGATCCACTCCAACGGAAATACAGGGAACCCAAGCTTGTCTCCATCTCTCTTACTCAATTTCCCATTTCCATCAGGCTTCAATATCAACGGCAAATGCGCAAATTCAGGCATCTCGCCTTCCCAACCTAAATATTTATATAACAATACATGGACAGGAGTTGAAGGTAACCATTCTTCTCCCCTAATTACATGGGATATTTCCATTAGATGATCATCCACTACATTAGCTAAATGATATGTAGGCATTCCATCCGACTTAAAAAGTACTTTATCATCTACCTGTGAACTGTGAAAAACAACCCACCCTCTAATAATATCCTTAATTTTAATTTCCTCCTTTCGAGGAACTTTAATTCTAACAACATATGGAGTATTCTTATCTAATAACTCCTTTACTTTATCTTCAGACAAGGTTAAAGAGTTTTTCATACTGCTTCGAGTAACAGCATTATATTGTGGTGATGGAACTTTTGCAGATTTCAATTTTTGTCGCATTTCATCTAATTCTTCAGGAGTATCGAAAGCGTAATACGCACAATCATTATCAACCAATTGTTCCACATATTGCCTATACATTTCCTTCCTTTCTGACTGGCGATATGGACCAAACTCCCCACCTGCTTCAACTCCTTCATCGCATTTTATTCCACACCATTCCAATGAATTCAAAATATATTTTTCGGCACCCTCAACATACCTTGTTTGATCGGTATCTTCAATTCTGAGTATAAAATCTCCATTGTTTCTTTTAGCGAACAAATAGTTATACAATGCGGTCCTCACCCCACCAATATGCAAAGGACCCGTGGGACTTGGCGCAAACCTCACTCTTACTTTTCTATCCATCTATGATAATATTTCTGTTACTATTTTCTTATCTTTTATTAATTGTGATCTCAATTCCTCTTTGCTTTCAAACTTAAGCTCTTCCCTAACTCTCTCAATAAAGTTAACTCTTAAGGTCTTATCATAAAGATCTTCATCAAAATTAAAAATATGAACTTCAATACTTCTATCCGATCCGTTGAATGTAGGTCTATTTCCAATATTTAGCATTCCATTCATTAATATGTTACCACATTCTACTTCAACTGCATATACTCCATCTTTAGGAATGATCTTGTACTTTTCCTCAACTTTAATGTTTGCTGTGGGAAATTCAATTGACCTGCCTGTTTGGCTTCCTTTTACAACTTTACCTTGCAAAAAGAAACTATATCCCAAGTAGTTATTAGCTGTATTAATATCGCCATTTGTAATAGCCTCTCTGATCTTTGTAGAACTTACTGCAACATCATCAATATCCTGCTCCGGAATTTCTTCAACCTCAAAACCATAAACTGCACTATTTTCTTTAAGATTTGCTAACGACCCTTCTCTATTTCGGCCAAAATGATGGTTATAACCTATAACCAACTTATGAACTCCAATTTTATTCACTAAAATATCTTCAATATATTCTTTCGAAGATATCTGTGAAAACTCTTTTGTAAACTCAATGATCAATAAATGATCAATTCCAAATGTCTCCAATAAATCAATCTTTTCCTCTAAGGAATTAATCAATTTTAAAGAATTATCATTTGGATTTAATACCAATCTCGGGTGAGGCCAATAGGTAATAAGAACAGTCTCGCCTTTCTCAGTTTCAGCAATCTGCTTTATCCTGTCAATTATTTTTTGATGAGCCAAATGTGCACCATCAAATGTACCGGTAGTAACAATGGGTTTTTCAACCTTGGTGTAATCTTCTAAACTTCTATAAATTTTCATACTTCCACCTCCATTGACCTACATTCTTTCTCAAATTCTTCAATTTCCCACGCATCCTGTAATTTAAACTCCCCTATTCTTGTTCTACAAAGGGAAGTTAAGAAAGCTCCGTTATTTAGTTTTTTTCCAAAATCATTTACCAACGACCTGATATAAGTTCCAGTACCACATACTACTCTAAACGAAACCGATGGGACCTCCACTTTTGTAATTTCAAACTCCTTGATCACTACAGTTCTTTCTTTAGTTTTAAACTCCTCTCCTCTTCTCGCTTTTTTATAGGCCCTCTCTCCATCTACTCTTACTGCAGAATACGCTGGTGCATATTGAGTAATCATGCCTATAAACCCCCTTGTAGTATTTTTGACCAGTTCTTCGGTAAGACCTTCTATTGAAAAACTTTCAACAACTTCTGTTTCCTTATCATAAGATGGTGTAATTCCTCCTAACTCAAAAGTACCGACATATTCTTTTTCTGTAGCTTGTATCTCATTAAGGCTTTTGGTCATTTTTCCTGTGCACAAGATCAATAGCCCAGTAGCCAATGGATCCAAAGTTCCAGCATGACCTACTTTTTTAACCTTAACAAGTCTTCTAACCTTATTCACCACATCGAATGATGTCCAAGTTAAAGGCTTGTTAAATAACAAAGTTTCACCACTGTTAAAATCAATATTTTGATCTAGTTTTTTCATCTACGAAAATAAACACTCAAAAAAGAGGACAAAGATAAAAAAATAAGGTTTAAATTATTGACTAATAGTGGATTGGATATAAACTTAAACGATCTATCCAAAGGCATTATTTTGTATATTTGCACCTTGATTTTTGACTGAAAATGGTGTTTTTAACAAGAAGAGAGACTTTTAATGCTGCTCACAGACTTTTTAATCCTAATTGGGATGATGAAAAGAATTTTGAGGTGTTCGGAGTTTGTGCAAACAAAAACTACCACGGTCATAATTATGAGCTTTTCGTTACTGTAAAAGGCAACCCAAATCCAGAAACAGGCATCATAACCAATTTAAAAGAACTTAGTACCATTATTAAAAAGGAGATCATTGATAAAATAGATCATAAGAACATTGACTCGGATGTTGATTTTATGAAAGGGCAACTGAGCACTACTGAGAATCTTACTATGGCAATTTTCAATGAATTAAAAAAAGTAATAACGGATTGTGAATTACACCGAGTCAAAGTTCAGGAAACAGAAAATAACAGCGCTGAATATTTTGGTGAATAATAAATTATTATGGAAAAAGAAGAATTACTAAACGGTACAGATTTTAATGATACGGAAGAAGGTTATAAGAAGGTAGATCAATATAACCCTGAACTTGTTACCAATATTGCAGAGAATTATAGGAATATCCTTAAATCTCTTGGTGAAGATCCAGAAAGAGAGGGATTAAAGAAAACACCAGAAAGAGTTGCAAAGGCTTTGCAATATTTAACTCATGGAAAAGATCTCGATCCTGAGAAAATACTGACGTCAGCAATTTTTAATGAAAACCACAGTCAAATGGTTATTGTTAAGGATATAGAGATATACTCTTTGTGTGAGCATCATTTACTCCCATTTTTTGGTAAGGCTCATGTCGCATATATCCCTAACGGCAAAATAGTTGGTTTGAGTAAAATACCGAGAGTAGTAGAAGCTTTTGCAAGAAGATTACAAATTCAGGAAAGACTGACAGATCAGATCAAAGAGTGCATACAAAACACTTTGAACCCACTTGGTGTAGCAGTTGTAATTGAAGCTAAACATTTATGCATGCTGATGAGGGGAATTCAAAAGCAAAATTCAGTTGCAACAACATCTTCCTTTACTGGTGAATTCGAAAACTTAACAACAAGAAACGAGTTTATCCGTTTGATTTCGGCCAGTCTTATGTAAAATGGTTTTATTATTGATCTATAATAAGTAAATAATCAACATACTTAATCAAGAATTAAAAATGAACAATCCTTTACAAACACGATCAATTCCAAGTGATGGTTTCCAAACCCAAACCATGACTAAAACATTTGTTTCAAATGTATTTTCATGGATGGGTATCGGACTGGGAATCACAGCATTAGTGTCCTATTTATTTGGCACCACTCCTGAATATTTACGTATGTTATATAATCCAACAAGCGGCATGACAACTCTAGGATGGATAGTTATGTTTGCTCCAATTGGGTTTGTTTTAGCAATGGGGCTTGGCTTTCAAAAACTGTCATCGACTGTCTTATTGGCATTATTCTTAGTGTACTCGTTTGTGATGGGAATGAGCCTGAGCTTTATTTTTGTAGTTTACTCTATGGGATCATTGGCATCAACTTTTGCAGTCACTTCAGCCATGTTTGGATTTATGGCAATTCTGGGATATACTACAAAAACAGACCTTACTAAATTTGGTTCTCTTATGATGATGGGACTGTTCGGAATTATTATCGCAAGTGTTGTCAATTTCTTTTTCCAAAGCAGTGGGATGGATTACATCATTAGCTTTTTAGGCGTTTTGATATTTACAGGATTAACGGCCTATGATGTGCAAAAGATCAAAAGAATAGGAAGTGGAGTTGAATACGGAAGTGAAGCAGCAAATAAGTTAGCAATAATGGGAGCACTATCCCTTTATCTTGATTTTATTAACCTATTCTTGTTCTTACTAAGATTTTTAGGCGGAAGGCGTAGTTAATATCGTTGATTTGTGTATTCGTTGATTCGTATAAAAAATTGGTGTTAGTTGTAGGAATTATCAAAATTTTAAATTTAGAATTCAGGATGCAGAATTAAGAATTAAAAAATAGGCCAACCGCGTTATTACAACAAGTTTATATTATCAAATTTTCTTCTTACACGTTGTCCATCAAATACTTCGAAAAGGATAACAATCCAGCTTCATCAAACCTTCTACCTGTGAGTTGAATCCCAAATGGTAAACCATTGGAGTGATTTCCTAAGGGTAATGATATAGCGGGATTCCCTGCTAATGGAGCTTGTACTGTAAAAATATCTTCCAGGTACATTTCAATTGGATCCTGAGTTTTACTTCCTATTTCAAATGCTGTTGTTGGAGTAGTTGGAGTTAAAATAAAATCGAAATTAGTTAGAATTTCATCCGTCTTTTCTTTTATCAGTCTACGAACTTGTTGGGCTTTTGTGTAATAAGCATCAAAATAGCCTTCGCTTAGAACAAATGTCCCAAGCATGATCCTTCTCTTCACTTCCTTACCAAATCCCTCTGTACGAGATTTTATGTAAGTTCCTTCTAAATTTTCAGCACTTTCTGTACGATACCCATAATGAACCCCATCATACCTGCCTAAATTTGAAGAAGCTTCTGCATTACTAAGTACCTGATATACAGGAATCAAGTGGTCCAAATAAGCGAATTCTACTTCCTCAACCTGATGCCCGTTTTTCTTGAGCGTTTCAATAATTTCAATAGTTCTGGTCTTAACTTCATTGTCAATCCCTTCATGTTCCAAACATTCCTTGATATATCCAATCTTAAAATGTTCTTTCTCTAAATTAAGATTAGAATATTCAGACGTGTTTACTGATGAAGAGGTACTATCTAATTCATCCTTTCCTGCAATAATTTCTATAATAATTGCAGCATCTTCTACATTGTTTGTCAATGGACCTATTTGATCAAATGAAGAGCCGTAAGCGATCAATCCATATCTTGAAACTCTTCCGTAAGTGGGCTTCAAACCTACAACACCACAATATGAAGCGGGCTGCCGTATCGAGCCTCCGGTGTCAGAACCCAATGCTGCGAGACATAAATTAGCTTGCACTGCCACAGCAGAGCCACCGGAAGATCCTCCCGGCACTTTTGTGTTATCCGCAAAATTCAAGACATTGCCATAAGCAGAATTTTCATTAGATGATCCCATTGCAAATTCATCACAATTTAGACGGCCAATAATGATCACATCTTCTGCTAACAATCGATTAACAATAGTAGCGGAATAAATTGACTCATATCCCTGAAGTATTTTAGAAGATGCTGTCGCCTGATGGTCTTCGTAGCAAATATTGTCTTTGATACCTATCACCATTCCAGCTAACTTGCCTGCTGTCCCTTTTAAAAATTTGTCGTCTATCTTCTGGGCCCTGTCCAATGCCTCATCTGCAAATACTTCCAGAAATGCATTGAGTTGAGTCTGTTCGTTGATATTATTCAAATATCCTGTTACTAAATCAACACAAGTCAACGACTTAGAACTGATAGCAGTTCTAACAGCTTTTAATGAATTATAAGAATACAAAATAGAAAATTAATGCCCCAGGAAGGTCAGTACCTATTTATCACCCTTGTCAGTGTCAGAATTCGCACTTTGCTCTAGATCGCGTTGAACACCTTTAGAAGCATCTTTGAATTCTCGTATACCTTTACCTAAACCTTTTGCAAGTTCCGGTATCCTTTTTGCCCCAAACAATAAAAGGATTACCAATAATATGATCAGAATTTCGGTTCCTCCAAGGTTGAGAAACAATAATATATCAAGTAAATTCATGATAGTTGGTCATTAAATTGAACTACAAACTTAAGAATTTTTGATAAAACTGAAGCTCATAGGGCTTTTTATATTTTCAAAAAACATCTCTAAATTTTAGTTTTTTTTAAAGTTTTACTAAATTTACCATATAATTCTTACATTTAGATACGATTTATTAAACCTAAAACTTATATAATATGATTCCTCAAGCAGAACAACTTACTGAAGATGAGCAAGAATTAGTCTATAAAGCACCATTATTAGTTACCATACTTATTGCCGGTGCTGATGATGATATAGATAAAAATGAAAAAGAGAAAGCTGTTTTGGCAGCTACATTTAATTACCAAACTTTTGTTTACGAACCAAAAATTGAAAAATTTTATAAGGAAGTAACCAAAAATTTCATGGGTAAGCTTAACAAGATGATTCAGGCCCTTCCTCCAAAAGCAGCAGAACGAAACCCTGAAGTAGCTTCTGAGCTCGAAAAGCTTAACGATATTTGGCCTAAAATGGACCAAGAATTTGCAATGTTATATTACGAAAGCTTAAAAAGTATTGCTGATCAAGTTGCGAAAGCTTCAGGCGGAATACTTGGACTAGCTAGTGTTAGCAAAGAGGAAAAAGAGTGGGTTGAGCTAAATATGTTAAAAGAACCAGTATAGTTGCTAAATTATAATACAATTAAAGACTAGAAAACCAACTATTAAAGTCAATTATGACCCAAGAATCACAAAAGAAAACTAAAAATAAATTGTATTTCGGTTTCATGTTTTTACAATTCACTTTGATGTGTGTAGTATTTACATCCTTTTATGCAGTATTTCAAAGTCAATTTTTAGATCCGAGAACTTTAGATAGTGTTGGACATGCTCCATTTGTTGCCATGTTTGCTATTATTCCATTAGCGTTTTTAGGATTGAAATCTGTAGGCAAGATATCAACAGCACTAAAGGGTGATAAGATCGTTTTCACAAATTCCTTCCTAGCACCGGTTAGAACGTTTAGTGTTAAACTGGAGGATATTGAGGCGGCAAGTGTTGTTAGCATTAAAGCTGCTGAAACCCCTGTAATTTTTGAAAAGAAATCAGGAACATCTGCAAAGGTATTTTACGTACACGGAACTAAGTCCATAAAACTAAAACCCAAAAAGGAAAGCAATGGTCTAAGGAACACTTTAGTTTTTGGAACACAGAATGCACAAGAGTGGCTTAAATCTTTTAGGGAAAAGAACATAGAAATATTAGATGTCTAAATAAATTTATTCTCCGGTATAAATCTACGATACCACTTATTACTACACAACTTCTTCCTTTTCTGACCGTATTATGGTGATATAATACGCATACCTAAGTTTTGAACAAGATCTTTATAGCATTTCTACTAATACTAAATAGCTCCCTAGCTTTTGGGCAAACTTTTCAAGTATACGAAGGTGATACTATCAATGTAACCGATACTAGCGGCTTCAAACAGGGTCTATGGATAAAGTTCACTAAGGAAGAAAATATCCTGGAAGAGTCGTATTTTTTAGATAATCAATTTAACGGCATCCGTAAAAAGTACTTTTCAAGTGGATTAATAAAGACACAAGAGGAATATCTAAAAGGAATAAAAGAAGGTGATTTTGAATATTATTATCCCAACGGAGCCATTAAAGAAAAAGGCACCTACAGAAATAGTCAATTGTCCGGATGGCATCAGAAATATTACTCAGAAAATGACAAAATTTCTGAAGAAGGTAAAGTTGAAAATGATATAAAAGTTGGTGAGTGGAAGTTTTATAATAAAAATGCAAGATTAACTGCAATTGGAAAATTCAAGAACGGAGAAAAAGATGGAAGATGGCTTGAATACGATGATAATGGTAACGAGATAAAGCATACTAAATTTACGAATGGCATTGTGATCGTCATAATTGAGACCAAATAGAAAAGAGGTTGTCTTAAAAGTTAAAAATCGCTGTCATCCTGAACGATAGTGAAAGATCTACCAACATATTGATAATCAAGTAACAAGATTCTTCACTATCGTTCAGAATGACATATAATGGGGTTTTGAACAACCTTAACCTTATCTAAATCGTTAAGTTAGCTTCTATTCTAAAACCTTGACGGTTATAGAAATATCCTTAATAGGACGGTCTCTTGAATCTCTTGGCACCTCTGCTATTTTGTCAATAACTTCTAATCCTTCTACAACCTCCCCATAAACTGTGTATTGAGTATCTAAATGAGGACTTCCACCAATTGTAGTATATGCAGTGATCTGTTCTTCTGTAAAAGTAATTCCTTTTGATTTAGCAAATTCCAATAGTTTCTCTTTGGGAATAACCGTTCCCTGTACAATATAGAATTGCGAGCCGGAAGATTCACGTTTAGGGTTTACATTATCTCCCATTCTGGCAGCGGACAATGCTCCTTTTTTATGTATAAATTCAGGGTTGAATTCTGCAGGAATCGTATATCCCGGGCCACCATTTCCTAGTTGTTGACCTGGTTTGGCATTTTTTGACTGAGGGTCTCCACCTTGTATCATGAAACCCTTTATAATTCTATGAAATAATGTTCCATCATAAAAACCTTCTTTGGCTAACTTCACAAAATTGTCTCGGTGCTTTGGCGTTTCATTATAAAGTTTCAACTTAATATCACCATATTCGGTGCTAATTAAAACCTGTACTTCCTTTTCTTTCTGTGCGCATGATATTGAACATATTGTAAACAGACAGAGTATAACAAGATATTTTTTCATAACTTTGAATATTAGATATTTGAAATTTTGGTTTCTTTTTATAATTTGCTCCGCAATTTTAGTGAAATTTGCTCTTAATTAAAACTCCTATTAAATGAAAAAGTCAATAAATGCCACCTTAGCCACTTTCGTTGCTATTATATTTATTGCAAACTTCCTGCCATCTTGCTCAAAAGACAAGGATCCAACATGCGCTCAAGTGTTTGTAGAAAATAAAAATGGAGGCGCTATCAATGGAGCTAAAGTAGTTTTGCACCAGCGTAGTTTTGATCCTGACCCAAATGACACTTTGATCAGCCACGATATAGATACAACCTTGTATTTTAAGGGTTTCACGGATGAAGATGGCAGAGTGACCAATTGCTACGAATTGGAAGCTATTTGGGAAATTTTAGTAATTACAACAGAAGGGAAAAGAGAAGATGGATTTATTAAATTAGTCCCTAACGAAACAACAACAGAGATCATTACCATTAAATGAAAGAGATTGGATATATTATTTTCTTAATTTTATTTCTTTCTATAACATTTTCAAGTTGTTATAAGGAAAAAGATCCCACATGCGCTGAAGTATTGGTCCAAGATAAAAATGCAAACCCAATCATCAATGCTAGAGTAAGGTTACATCAAGATAATTTTCAAACTACAAGTGGGGATATAGATACTTCTTTATATTTTACCGGCTACACCGAATCAGATGGTAAGGTGACCCGTTGTTACGAACTTGAAGCTATTTGGGAAATTGAAGCAACATACGATGGGAAAACGGAAGATGGCTTTATAAAGTTAATTGCCAACAAAACCACAACCGAAACCATTACCATCAAATAAATTAAACTTGCTCAAAGTACTCTAAAGCAAGTTCTTTTAGTAATTCTTCTTGTTTTTCAATGCTACTTCTTGGAATTTCTTTAACAACATTCCAGTGAGGCCAGCCATCCTTATCTAACCCTTCAAATTCATAATACCCTCTTTGGCTTAACAGTTTACACATTGCAATATGAATCAAGTCCTGCTTTTCCGCCTTTGAGTATGTTTTTAATCCTTGTCCTAATTCCTGAACGCCAATCAAAAATAATATACCTTGTATATCCGGATCAACATCAAACTGTTGTTCAATTCTTTCCAGAAGTTCATCCCAACTCTTTTTTAAATTATCCAAGTCAATAATAATTTATAATGGTAATTTCAGTATTGTTGCAAAATTATTAATCTTCATCAATTTTTTATACTTTTGATTAATTAGAATAAGTTAAAAAAAAATCAAATGGGTTCCTGGAATAAGTGGTTATGGGGAGGTTTAGGTTGGGCATTTTTCGGTCCGATAGGGGGTATATTGGGATATGCCATGGGCACTATGTCTCAAGACTTCAATGCCGGAGAATTGGAAAGAACCGATACTCAACCTGGTGATTTCGGGGTAGTACTTTTGATATTAGCCGGAACCGTCATCAAGGCAGATGGGAAAATTCTAAAATCAGAGTTAGAGTTCGTAAAGCAGTTCTTTGTTGATCAATTTGGGGTAGATTATACCAAGGAAAGGATGCAGCTTTTCAAAGAAATGCTTCGACAGGAATATTCAGTAAGAGATGTTTGTGTGCAGATCAAACAAAATATGGATTATGACGCCAGGGTTCAACTTCTACATTTTCTATTTGGCGTTTCTAATGCTGATGGTGAAATACATCCCAGGGAAGTTGCAATAATACAGGCTATGTCGCGATATATGGGTATTCACATTACTGATTATACTTCTATAAAAGCAATGTTTTATTCTGACATGAATGCTTCCTATAAAATCCTTGAAGTTAACCCAAAAGCTTCGGATGATGACGTAAAACATGCCTATAAAGAAATGGCAATCAGGTACCATCCTGACAAAGTCACTCATCTGGGTGAAGAGTTTAAAAAATCCGCTACCGAAAAGTTCCAAAAAGTAAATGAGGCATACGAGAAGATTAAAACACAGCGAGGAATAAAATAAGTCTTTCCAATAATATTACTGTCTCAATTTTAGCTCCCACCAAGTTGTTTCACGGCTATCAATATCATACACGACTATCTTATTATTGAACTTATTTATAATATAAACTTTCTGATCATGAATGATCAGGTCATTGGGGCAGTTTAATATTGCTTTATCTTTAGTATTACTAATTATGGTTTTCAATTCTTCAGTTTGAAGATCAAATGATTTTATCTTCTGATTGTAGGTATCAGCGATATAAATTTGATCATTATTGAAACCAATCCCACTAGGGTATTGCATCATTGCATGTGGAAACTTTCCATCAATATCTCCAAACTCAATCATATTAATACCAATTAACGTAGAAACAAATCCCGATTTTGACTGCCTTAGTGATGAAGATTCTCCTTCAACGAAATATAAGTCCTTTTTATTCGAACATATCCCTAAAGGTCTTGCTAGCTGGCTTTGTATTAAAAAGCCATCAAGTCTATTTGTAATCCCATCACCTAAAAAAACTTC
>JAESSM010000109.1 GCA_016764115.1 Bacteroidia bacterium
AGGCCGGAATGTATTCCTATAGATAAAAAGAAACACAAAAAAGGTATTTATACTACAGATCTTTTCAAAACTGAGAAACATGGCAATACATGGACATCTCCTGAAAATATAGGCCTCCCTGTAAATACCAGTGCAAATGAAGGTGCGGTCACATTGACTTATGATAAACGAACAATGTATTTTACCAGATGGTCTGGAGAAAAAAACAACGGAGAATATGCGATATACAGGAGTAAAAAACTTAACGATAATTGGTCTGAACCTGAAAAACTCAATGAAAATGTAAATTTATCAGGCTTTGTTTCCATGCAGCCTGCACTCTCCCCCAATGAGGATTTCATTTACTTTACTTCCAACCGTCCAGGAAGTTATGGCAAAATGGATATATGGTACTCGGAGTTTGATGAAAATGGAAATAACTTACCTCCGCATAACTTAGGAGACCGGGTTAACACTGATCAAGATGATGTCGCTCCATTCTATCACGCAACATCGCAGCATTTATATTTTAGTTCTGAAGGTCGTAAAGGGTTTGGCGGGTTTGACATTTACAAAGTTTATGGGCATAAGGAACAATGGACCAAAATTTATAACGCAGGCTTTCTTTATAATTCAAGCCGAGATGATATTTACTTCACATTAAGCTTGGACGGAACAAAAGGCTTCCTTTCTTCTGACAGGGAAGGATGCAAGGGTGATGAAGGCAGCTGTTATAAATTATTCATGTTTTATTATAATCCACCAAAATATACTGTGAGCGGATATGTTTATAAGGAGAACACAAAGAAAATAATCCCCAATGCTTTGATAAGTGTAGAAGATACTTATGGAAGCATTTCAAGTACGTTATCAGATAAAGATGGCTTCTACGAAATGCCTTTACATGATAATGCCAACTATTATTTTAAATGTAAAAAAACTTCCTACTTCGGTGATGATGGCATGATTTCTACAAATGATGTAGAAAAGTCAAAGAATTTTAAACAAGATTTTTATTTGGAAAGAATACCTATTGGTGAAATTGAAATTCCCGGAATTTTATACGATTATGATTCCGCAGATCTAAGATCCGAATCTAAACTTATATTGGATGATCTTGTTAATTTCTTAATGCTTAATGACAATATAGTAATCGAAATAGCTTCCCATACCGATAACAGGGGTAATGATAATTATAACTTCAAATTATCTCAAGAACGTGCCAGAGCTGTTTATGATTATCTTGTTCAAAAGGAAATTGTAGATGAAAGACTGTCATCTGTTGGCTGGGGAGAAAAAAAATTACTAATTGAAGATGCACAAACTGATAAAGAGCATCAAAAGAACAGAAGAACTACATTTAAAATATTATCAGAAGATTATATTCCCAAAGATAATTATTGATTAACTAGCAACTTTAAGCTTTTTCAATTTCGCCTTGCTAAATTTATCTTTAGCATAACTCAAAGTAACTTTTAATATCCCGTCTCCTTTATCGGTAGGTAATTCAAACATTGCATCCAGCATAATGGCTTCGCAAATCGACCGTAGGCCTCTAGCACCCAATTTATATTCCACTGCTTTCTCCACGATAAAATCTAGCACCTTGGGTTCAAAACTCAATTGTATCTCATCTAACTCAAACAACTTGGTGTATTGCTTAACCAGAGAGTTTTTAGGTTCTGTGAGAATTAATCTTAAAGTAGATTCATCCAAAGGATTTAAGTAGGTTACAACAGGAAGTCTTCCAATAAGCTCGGGAATCAATCCAAACTTTTTCAGATCTTGAGGAGCTATATATTGAAGCAAATTATCTTTATCTATTTCTTCATCATCCGCTAAATTTGCATACCCAATTGTTTGAGATTGAACTCTATTCGCTATATGTTTGTCGATACCATCAAAAGCACCTCCACTTATAAACAATATATTCTGCGTATTGATCTGTATCATCTTTTGCTCAGGATGTTTTCTACCTCCCTGAGGTGGAACGTTAGTAACTGCACCTTCCAACAACTTTAACAACGCCTGTTGCACACCTTCTCCGGAAACATCTCTTGTAATTGATGGATTATCACTTTTACGAGTGATCTTATCTATCTCATCAATATAAACGATTCCTCTTTCTGCAGCAGCAACATCATAATCAGCTGATTGCAATAACCTTGATAATATGCTTTCGACATCTTCACCCACATAACCTGCTTCGGTTAGTACGGTGGCATCAGCAACACAAAAAGGAACCTGCAATATTTTTGCAATAGTCTTAGCCAATAAAGTCTTACCTGTTCCGGTCTCCCCAATCATGATGATATTTGATTTTTCTATTTCAATATCATCCTTTAATGTGGCACTTTGATTTATTCTTTTATAATGATTGTAAACTGCTACAGATAGTACTTTTTTCGCCTCATCTTGACCAATTACATAATCATCTATGTGCTCTTTAATTTCTTTGGGGGTAATTAAGGGAACATTTGAAGCAAAAGAACTTTCCTTTTTTTCTTCAAGTTCTTCGGCAATTATAAGCTGAGCCTGAGAAATACACTTATCGCATATATGTCCATTTATACCGGCAATTAAAACAAGTGTATCTTGTTTGTCTCTTCCGCAGAAAGAGCACTTGATATCTTTAACTTTACTACTCACTTTACAATTTTATTGATTATCTCTTGTTTATACTTCAGAATTACTAACTAAGTTACAATAATCCACTGATTTTCAAAGTGTCATGACAAAATAGTTAACACTTGATAGCTTACAATACTAATGAGAAAATTGTGTATAAAATAGAATACGTAGGTCTACTTTTTATTCTTCACTAACACTTCATCCAGCATTCCAAATTCCTTGGCTTCAGTCGCAGTCATCCAATAATCCCGGTCAGAAGTTTCCCAAACCTTTTTATAATTTTGGCCACTATGCTCTGCAATGATCTCATAAAGCTCTTTCTTAAGCTTTTGAATTTCTTTTGCAGTGATCTCTATATCAGAAGCTTGCCCCTCTGCAGACCCCATCGGCTGATGGATCATTACTCTTGAATGTTTTAATCCGGTTCTTTTACCTTTTGCTCCTGCACATAATAACACTGCAGCCATTGATGCAGCTATTCCAGTACATATCGTCTGCACTTCAGGATTAATATATTGCATGGTATCATAGATCCCCAGACCAGCATAAATCGAACCGCCAGGGCTATTGATATATAGCGATATGTCCCTTTTGGCATCAGTGGATTCTAAGAATAATAGCTGAGCCTGAACAATGTTAGCAACTGTATCATAAATTCCCTCCCCAAGAAATATGATCCTATCCATCATCAATCGAGAAAAAACGTCCATCGTTGCAACATTCAATTGGCGTTCCTCAATGATGTATGGTGTTACGTTATAAGGAGTTGGGTTAGTAATAAGTCTATCTTCAACTGAAGAAATGAACTTGTCAACAGACAAACCATTTATATTATGATGCTTTACTGCATACTTACGAAATTCTTTCTTATCCATAATTTAATAGTGGGAATTAGAACAGATAAACATTGATTTTACGAGGGTAATAATAAGGATTTTTTGAATAAAATTCCTAATCATTTTTACAATTTAAGAAAGTCCTCCATTGAAACTTCCTTAACAGTAATGTTAAACTTGGGTTTGAAAAAATTTACAATTTTATCTCCCACCACCTGATTTTCAACTTCTTCTTTATGCTTGTTATCTTTCAGGTATTCATCACAGTACATTTTCAACTGTTCCTCTTCAAAAGATTGCCCGGTAGTTTGTAATCTTTGCTGAAGGGTGATTTTAACATGATCTCTTAGCTCCTCTTCTGTTGCCTGTAAATTATTTTCTTCAACAATTTTTCTTTGGATCAATTGCCATTTCATTGAACTCGACCATGAATCATACTCTTCATCAATTTTATCACGTTTAGATTGATCTTCATTGATTACTTTTAACCATCTTCTTAAAAATTCATCAGGTAACTTAAGATCAAACTTCTCAATAACTTGATCCATTAACTCATTTTCCAACTTTCGTGTAGTATAGCTCTTATACTTTTCTGCTATATCTGATTTAAACTTATCTAAGAACTCAGTTTCATCTTTCACCGCATCTTTACCATAAATTCTTTCAAATAGTTCTTGATTCAATTCCGGTAAAATTCTTGTTTTAATTCCCTTCACAGTCAATCGGAAGTTGTTTTTCAATTCTTTGGCTTCATCTGCAGAAATATGAAGAACTGACCCAATTTTATCATAGTTATTTTTAAATGCTTTATTAAAATCACAATCCACTGATTGCTCTTTTCCTAAGCCGAGTAAACTCGCTTTTGAGCTTTCATCTTCAAAAGCAACTAGTGAGAAATTGATTGTTTTGTTAATTCCATCATCTATATCGTTTCCATCATTATCTATTTCTACTATTGCTGCTTCAATAATATCCTTTTCACATACTTTCTCAGCATCTTCATTAGTGGCATAATAACTTTTAAGACTCTCTAACTCTTCATCAATAATTTTTTGGTCAACATTGATCGAATATTCTGTAACCGAACCTTTCTTTTCTAAAATTTGAAGATCAATATTCGGTGCAAGACCTAATTCATAGAGAAACTCAAATTCCTTCTGGTTGTTCCAATCAATTGGGGTTTCGTCTTGTACTTTTGGCAATGGTTGTCCAACCACCTGCAACTTATTATCTACCAAATAGCTTTGAACAGACTCACCAACGATTTTACTAACTTCCTCCTGTAAAACAGCAAGACCAAACCTTTTTTTCACTATTCCAAAAGGTACTTTCCCTGCTCTAAATCCTGGTAAATTAACTTGCTTTCTATAATCTTTTAGTACTTGTTCAACTTTTTGTTCGTAGTCTTCTGGCTGCAATTTTACTTTCAAAACTGCATTCAAGTCATCAATCTTTTCTTGTGTAATATCCATTTTAATTTGTTATTCGTTGATTCGTGTATTCGTTGATTCCTATATTCGTAAAACTATATATTCGCTACTAATAACTATTAACTAACAATTTATGTACGGGTAGAGGGAGTCGAACCCCCACGCCTTGCGGCACTAGATCCTAAGTCTAGCACGTCTACCAGTTCCGCCATACCCGCATTAAGTGTTTCAGCTAATCAACATTCATTCGCATGTAATTTGCAAGATGATAGCTATTTTAAAGGGTGCAAAGATAACACTTTGTATTTAATTTTCAATCTACTCCTCAAACATTCCTTTTTGAGCCAGTCTTGCTACATCTTAAGGAAAGCGGTAGCAGATTTGGAACAACTGACTAAACGTCATTGCGAAAGAGATATGACTGAAGCAATCTCCGACTTTGAGTTGTCTTCAGGAGAGTCTTGAATAATGTAACCTTATTTACGAAAAGCGTATGTCAGTCTGAGTTTATCGAAGACTGACTGGGAAAACCCTTATACCATACTTCGATAAACTACCATTGACGTATTTTCCTAACTGTCTAAGCACTAACTAATTGCATATTTAATTGGTTTGCCTTTTTTATTAAGAACTTGAGTTGTTGTCTCTCTAGTCTTTCTTGATATATCTTTACGCC
>JAESSM010000242.1 GCA_016764115.1 Bacteroidia bacterium
TAGTTCCACTGCTTGTTTTTCATTTCTACAAAGTTAATTTCAGGGATTATGTAAACCCCGGGTATAAAGAAATAGGAATTCAGATTGCTGAAAATAACAATAGCGATGAACTGGTTTTTGTTACAGGCTTTGATGCTGAATTCTTAATTTGTCCTCAAACTAATTTCTATGCCCAAAGAAATATTGCTTATTGTAAGGATGTAAATGATGCTGAATCAAAACTAAAATCTTTTAATATTCCCAAAGGAGTTATTTTTGAGATAAATGAAAATCGAGAAATTACCAGTATAAAACGAATCAGCATATGATCAATCTTTCAATGGTAATGCCAACGATGAACGAAGAGGGGGCTATCAAAAAAGTTATAGAAGACATCAAGAAAAATACTGGTCAATATAATACTGAAATCATAATTGCTGATTCTTCTACTGACAATACCCCTTCCATTGCTGAAGATATGGGAGTTCGCGTGATAAAGGTACCTGTTGAAGGCCCCGGAAATGCCTTAATAGAAGGGCTTAAGCAATCAAAAGGTGAAATTGTCATCACCGCTGATTGCGATGACACTTACCCAATGGATAGCATCAATCTCTTTATTAATAAATGGCAAGAGGGATTTGATTTCGTAAATGGGAGTCGCATGAAACATCTACAAGGGTCAATGCCCATCGTCAACCAATTTGGTAATTGGTTTTTCGCTTTTCTTATAAAAAATCTATATTCCGTTCCGGTAAAAGACGTTGCAACAGGAATGCGCTTATTTACCAGGGATTTAATTGATTCGAATAATTGGGAAATGAATTATTCATTCTGGATTGAAGTATTAATTAAGGCTCAAAAGAACGGATACAGAATTGCGGAAATTGATATTGACTACAGGCCGCGTATTGGCGAAACAAAGCTCAATAGAATGCGTTCAGGTTTGTCCTTCTTAAAGTGTATAATGAAATACTTGTAAATTAATAGTCTGAGCTTTTAGTATGGAGGATCATATAATATTAGGCGGTGGAATTGCAGGGCTATCCTTGGCTTACTTTTTAAATGATAGATCTATTATTTTAGAGAAAGAAAAACAGAGTGGTGGTTTATGCAGAAGTTATTCTATAAGTGGTGTATCTTATGACATGGGTCCTCATATTATGTTTTCAAAGAATAAAGAAATCTTAGACTTCCACAGATCACTTGTCGATTGCAATCAAATAAAAAGATCCAACAAGATTTATTTTGATGGGAAGTTTATCAAATATCCATTTGAAAATGGAATTGGTAGACTCAGCAAGACAAATAGAGAATATTGCCTCACTAGTTTTCTCAATAATGCTTATGAAAACTATGACCCAACAAACATGCTTCAGTTCTTTCTCAAAACATTTGGAGAAGGAATCACTAACTTGTATCTGAGACCATACAATGAAAAAATTTGGAAGTATGATCCCGCTTTTATGGACACTCAAATGGTTGAGAGAATTCCCAAACCTCCAAAATCAGACATTATAAAATCCGCAAATGGAATTGAAACCGAAGGGTATAAACATCAGCTCTTTTTTTACTATCCTAAACAAGGCGGATTTCAATCGTTAATTAATGCTTATAAAGAAAGAATTAAAGAAAAATCAAAAGTTATAAACTCTGTTAAAATAAAATCTATAAGCAGCCAAAAAGGGGATTGGAAAATAACTACAAATAAAGGGACTCTCAAAACCAAGAACTTGACAAATTGCATGCCTCTCCACGAATTATTTAAGTACTTGAAAGCCCCTGTGAAAATTCAAAAATACGTTAATCAATTGAAATACAATTCTATGTTAGTTATCGCATTACATGTGAAGAAAGACAATTTGGGTAAAAATTTTGCGGTTTATATACCAAACAAAGACATTATTTTTCATCGTATATCTAAGCTAAACTTTTTGGGAGCAAATTATAAGCCATCCGGAGGTGGTTCAGTGCTTCTAGCTGAAATCACGTTCAATTCGGGCGTTTCTTTGAATGAAACAAAAGCAGTAAGGAAAGTGATTGATGATTTGCTTAAACTGAAATTTATTACAAAAAAAGAGGATATCCTTGAAATCAATACGCATTTCATCAAATATGCTTATGTTATTTACGATTTAAACCATTTCAAAAATACAGACACCATTTTGAGTTATTTACAGAATAAAGGAATAAATTCGGTGGGAAGATTTGCCGAATTCCGGTATATGAATTCGGATGAGGTTGCTGCAAGAAGCAAAAGATTAGCTAAAAAATTAAACTGATGGAAAAAAATATTCTTATCACTGGTATTACAGGTTTTGCCGGGAGCCACATGGCAGATATTTTAGTTACATCTTCAACCAATAAAATTGTCGGATTAAAAAGGCCAAATTCCCAGCTACGTAATATTCATCACCTACAAGATAAAATTGAATTGATCAATGGGGACCTGATCGACCAAAATAGCTTAATTAACGTACTAGAAATATCTCAACCAAGTGAAATATACCATTTTGGTGCTTTAAGCTGGGTTTCCCCAAGTTGGTCAATGCCTTCAGCTTATATGCAAACAAATGCTATTGGTACTATTAACCTGCTTGAAGCAATGCGAATAACAAATTGCAATGCTAGGGTTTTAGTTTCCTGTACACCTGAAGAATACGGAGATGTACCAGAACATCTAATTCCAATTACGGAAGATACCAGATTATCACCTGTTAATCACTACGCAGCCAGTAAGGTTGCTCAGGATGCTATATGTCAGTCATATTTTACTTCCTATGATATGCAAATTATACGAACAAGAGCATTTAATCATGAAGGCCCCCGAAGGGATATTTTAGGTGCAAATGCTTCTTTTGCTTATCAGATAGCACGAATTGAACGAAATCTTCAAGAATCGGTAATTGAAGTTGGGAATCTCAGTGCTAAAAGGAATTTTACTGATATAAAGGACATGGTAGATGCATACATTTTAGCGATGGAAAAGGGAAATCCGGGAGAATTGTATTTAATTGGCTCCCAGCAAATTCAAACAATTAGAGATTGTTTGAATCAACTAATAGAATTATCAAACTACGAAGGTGAAATAACCTATGAAGTACAAGAATCGAGGATAAGACCCACCGAACTTAATTTATTGATTGGTGATTTTACAAAATTCCACGAACTTACCAAGTGGAAACCCAAGGTTCCTTTTAAAGAAACATTGCAATCTATATTGAATTACTGGAGAGATTTTATTGACAAGGGCTATTATTAAAACATGAGAGTTCTTATTACAGGTATTAACGGATTTATCGGTAGTTCTCTTGCTAAATTTCTTATTGATAATCAATATAAAGTTATTGGCACTGGAGGAAACAAAAGCTGTAAAATTGAGGGGTTAGAAAGTTATATTCATTGTGATTTACCCGATATAAAACCTTTAAAACAATGTATTAGAAAGGTTGATACGATAGTGCACCTCGCTGGCAGTACAACCCATAAAGAAATCAATAAAAATAAA